>NZGY01000096.1 GCA_002689605.1 Filomicrobium sp. | reverse complement strand
CGAGCGCCTCGCGTTGGACTCGGCTGAGATCGCCCAACCGCTCGACAGTTGCCTGAAAATCCTGAGCCTTCATGGTATCCTCGCTAATGACGAACCGTCAGTCAGCAAGGTATCACAACATTTAGGCAGAACAGAGCCGCCAAAACAGAGCCTGCCGCATTTTCGACAGCTACGACCCCGCTATAGAGCGCAGCGGTTGCCAATGAAAATCCCGATTGCACAATAAGCATCGTCGGCAAGAATGAGACAACGGCAAGAAACTGCATGCCATAGCAAAAGAAGAGCCCCACGAGAGAGAGCGTTTGGACATTGACGGCTTGTCGGAGATCTGCCCAAGGCGATTGAACATACGCAGCCTGTTCGTTGGGCGGCAAGGGGCGAACGCGAAGAAAGAAGATGGTCGCAACAAGTGCGATACCAAGTGCAGTAACAATCCATAACCCGCGCCAACCAACGCCCCCGAATTCAATAAGTGCTGGCGATAGAAGCAATAGTACAGCGAGGCCGCCAGGCACGGTACTGGCCCAGACCGCCATTGCAAGTGGCCAGTCTTGCGGTGCACAATGCTCGGCGATAATGGCAGGCAATGACGCCATTGCTGTGATGTAGCCGAGACCTTCCAGTAACCTTGCAATTAATAGCGGAAGAAAGTTGGTCGCTGCCGCTCCTGCGAGTCCTGCAGCAATCGCAATGCCAAGAGCCATCAACGCCACGCGCTCGGCATGATAACGGTTGGCCCAGACACCGACGAAGAGCCCGGTGGTTGACGTCAAGACGCTCATTGACGAAACAATGGCGCCGCGTTGCCAGAGCGCCAGGCTAAACTCTTCACCAATCAGAGGCAGTGCAGCAGGAACCTTGCCTAGCTGAAAGCAAACAGCATAACCTGCAGCAATTGCAATCAGCACATGAGACCATGATGTGCTCGCAGGCGCGGCTTGCGCAGCCATTGACGAGGGCTTATTGGCTTCACCGGATGACACTTTACTCCAGTGTCTCCATCAGCCGGCGCATCAAACGGAGTTGCGGTGTTAAAGATGAAATACTGAGATACTCGTTTAGTGTATGGGCGCCACCTCCGGAAACACCAAGACCATCGAGCGTCGGGACTTTGTTAGCGACCAGACTTCCATCACTGCCACCAGCAGTCGACACGTCACTGATTTCATAATCGTACTCAGCGGCAAGCTTGCGTGCGTGCTCGAATAAAGCCGCAATACCATCGGACTTCTTATAGGGTGGCCGGTTAAGCCGGCCTGTGATTGACAACTTCACGTCCAGATCGTGAGCCTGCAGTCCGCGAATGAATTGGTCAGCGTAATCGTAGTCTTCCATTGCAGCGACACGAACGTCTACCCGTGCAACACACTCTTCAGGAACGGTATTGTCAGTGGTTCCGCCTTTGATCTGCCCGACATTGAATGTCAATTGGCGATCGTAGTCTGTCTGCTCCTCAATGGTCAGAACTTGTCGTGCAATCTCTTTAACCGCACTTCTTCCCCACTTATGTTGACCGCCTGAATGTGCAGCCCGCCCGTGTGCCTTAACCTGATAGCGCGCTGTCCCGTTACGCGCCGTCACTAGCTTGCCGCCTTTTCGCAGCGCTTCCGTTACCAGCACATACTTGGCGTTGTCCGCTGCGTCCTCAATCAGGTGGCGCGATGAAGGACTTCCGACCTCTTCGTCAGAAACGAACAGGAAGCGTATGGGTAAGGGTGTTTGCTTGCCCTCACGCACAAGGCTTTCATAGGCCGCAAAGCCTAGATACGCTCCCCCCTTCATATCGCTTGTACCCGGGCCGTAAGCGCGATCATCATCGATGCGAAAAGGCAGTACATCGAGCGTACCCCTCGGATGCACCGTGTCGAGATGGCTCAAAACCAATACGCCCGGACCGTCTCCTCCCCATTGAGATGCGATCGAGAGGCAATCTCCGTAACCGTCCTTACCTGGGATGCGTTCAACCTTCGCCCCTGCGCCACTAAAGGTTGCCTGAGCATCATCCATCGCGCGATTGACGCCATCCACATCTGACGTTTGGCTCTCAATTTCGACCCATCGACGTATGCCCTCGAGCAGCTCGGCTTCGCTCTGCAACTGCATGTCAATTCCCGTCTTGGTTTTACAGAAGTTGTTGCCGCCGTTATGGAACGGATTGGTACTTGGCGCAAATCTGCATTCAGCTATTTACAGCAAGAGAAACTGTCGTTCGCTGCATCAGCCTGCGATACTTCACCGTATCGTATGGTGTGGCCCGATGTAAGGCTGAGCGATTGTCCCAAACAATGAGATCACCAGTCTTCCAACTGTGGCTAAATGTATTGTCCGGTTCGATCGCCATACTCTCTAATCTATCGAGTAGGGCTCGCCCTTTCTCAAATGGCCACCCCACAATACACTTTGCGTGTGCGCCGATAAGTAGTGACTTGCGTCCGGTCACCGGATTGGTTTGCACCAGTGGATGTCGAACAGGCGGCATCTCTTCACGCTGCTTCTGCGTGAACTCAAAACCGACAATTTGCCGGGAGTAAATGATGTCGTGTTTGACCTCGAGATGACCCAACTCGGCTTGCTCGCTTTTGCTCAGGCGTTCGTAGACCGAACATGTCGATGCGAATTCTGTTGCGCCACCTTCTTCCGGCACCTCGCGTGCGGAAAGAATTGAACATAGCGATTGTGTTGCCTTGAATGTGCTATCCGCATGCCAGAGCATATTTGCTTTCTGATACATCATGCGGTGGTCGTCCGGCGGAATAGCCTGACCGGTTTTGATATCGATGTTTGACTGACGCGCAAATGCGGTTCCCCCGGCAGGGTTCGACGAGATCGTGCGCTCCAACGGACCGAAACGCTCACTGAACGCAATCTGTTGATTATCGTCCATCGGCTGATCAGGCAACACGAGAACCGAGTAGAGCTCAAAAGCATGGCGTAGTTCTAGAAACTCTGCTTCGGTCAAATCGATAACTGGGCCTAAACCAGTCACCCGGGCGCCGAATTGTGATTTGATTGGCTCGCAATGCATGACTCCTCCAGCCTCTTACTTGATTGCGATCAAACTCTAGATTTGAGATCGCTCGCATTTCGCAGAGGGTGCCATAACGCTTATGACGTTGCACGATGATGCTCATTTTGATGAGCAATATCCACGAGGTGATGGACACCCGCCCGACTGCATGCCATCCCATTGGCGAAGATAAAATGAGCAGAGATGCGGTCATGACCAATATGCGCGGCGACGGATCAGAAATTCGTCTGCCATTCCCGCAGCCCCAGTCTCCCGGCGAGATCCGTGAATTGGCACCAGGCCTCCTGTGGCTTCGGATGCCGCTTCCATTGAGGCTCAATCACGTCAACATCTGGTTGCTGGAAGAGCCGGACGGATGGACCGCAATCGACACCGGCTTACACCACGATGCGACGTATGAAATTTGGGGGAAGGTTGAGAGTGAATTGTTTCGCGGCAAGCCACTCCGTCGTCTCTTGGCAACCCATGGTCATACCGACCATTGCGGAATTGCTAGCTGGATGGTGCAGAAGTTCGATGTTCCATTCATGACAACGCATACGGAGTGGCTCGCGGCACGTGTGAGGATCATAGACGAGTCCCGACCGATATCAGAGCGCACCAAGCACTTTGCCCAAGTGCATGATTGTGATTATGCCATGGTGGAGAGTTTCATTGCGCATCGCAAACTGATGGCGCCAATGCTTGCCGAACAGCCGCGTTCGATTGTTGAAATTCGCGAAGGTGAAGCCCTCACACTTGGACAGCGCGAATGGCGTGTCATGGTTTGTGGCGGGCACGCCGATGCCCATGCCTCGCTCTATTGTGAAAATGACGGCATCCTCATTGCGGGAGACCAAATCCTGCAGCGCATCTCGCCCATGATTGGCGTATTTCCCGATCGCCCCCGGGGCAATCCGCTTCGGGACTATCTAGGGTCACTACCAAGGTTTTTGGACCTACCCAGCGACCTTCTTGTGCTACCCGGCCACGGTGTGCCTTTTTATGGCCTCCATGTGCGCACGCAGGAACTAATGCAACATCACGAAGAGCGTTTGGCTGACTTGTTAGCTCATCTGGACCAGCCCCGCTCGGCCAGCAGTTGCACGCGCCATCTCTTCGATCATGCGGTGCGAGAGGGCCAAAGCCGACTTGCACTTGCTGAGACCCTGGCGCATCTGAATTACCTGGTTCACGATGGACAGGTTCAGCGCTCGTTTAACGATGACGGGCAGCTAGCTTTCATTCGTTCCGATCTTGGGACTTAACGACGGAACTATAGATGACCAATGAAGCCCCAGTCGCGTTCGCCGTAGGTGCGGGTCCAGGCATTGGGTCCGGGTTCGTCCGGCGGTTCGCACACGGAGGCTATACAGTCATTATTGGCCGACGCAACACCGATAGCGCTTCCGATCTGATCGCTGAGGTAGAGAGAGATGGTGGACGTGCGGTTGCCCTCAGTATCGATGTACGCAATGAGGAGAGTGTCGCTGAACGGTTCGCAGAAGTTGAACGAGACTTTGGACCGGTCCAGGTCGCTCTTTACAATGCTGGCGCGAATACCAACAAGCCAATCCTAGATATGCCCAGCGATTTGTTTGAGAAAGTCTGGCGCCTGTCTTGCTTTGGTGGATTCTTAATGGGCAGGGAAGCCGCACGTTACATGGTTCCACGCGGCCAAGGTACAATTCTATATACAGGTGCAACTGCCAGCATTCGTGGAGGGTCTGGCTTCTCGGCGTTCGCAAGCGCAAAATTCGGCCTAAGGGCCGTCGCACAGAGCCTTGCTCGCGAGCTCGGTCCGCAAGGCGTTCATGTTGCCCATGTCATTGTGGACGGTGGTGTTGACAGCGAGGTGATTAGGCAACGCCGTGCAAACTCCAGTCTGGATACTCCTGATGGTTCATTAATCGACACTTACCAGATCGCAGAGGCTTACTGGATGCTTCATAATCAACCGCGCACGGCTTGGACGCATGAGTTAGACATTCGCACCTCAGTTGAGAAGTGGTAGCTGGCATGACGAAACTGCAGGAGGATGAACGTGTCGTTTGGGGTATCGTATCCCTCCGCGCAATGCGCGTGCACTGGGCCCTCATCGAACTTGGATTGGACTATCGCACTGAACGCGTCCAATCACGCACTGGGGAAACACAGACTGACGCTTTCACCCAGATGCATCGAGGCCAGAAGATTCCTGTATTNCAGGATGGCAGTCTGACTCTGACTGAAAGTNCTGCCATCNTGACTTATCTGGCTGATCGCTACAGCCGCCCTGATGCACGCCTGATACCTGATGATCCCGTTGGNCGGGCGCGGTTTTTCGAATGGAATTCCTTCACGACTATGGAGCTNGATGCGACGACTTTATATGTGNTGCGCCGACACAANTACCTNCAGGANATCTATGGTGATGCCCCNGCCGCGAACAAAGTTGCCGCCGAATACTTCACGCGGATGATTAACTCCGCAGTCAGCAAAATTGACGATGGCCGGACTTACCTTTTGGGTGAAGAATTCAGTGGTGCAGATATTATTCTCACGACGTGTCTCGACTGGGCACTTCGTTATGAGGTAGGCATCCCGGATGANTTCCATAGCTATCGAGATCGTGTCATGGCGCGACCGAGNTATGCGGCGGCGCGTGAGGCGAATGAGTCGCCATGAGCCAGAACGACNCCAAAGGCCCGATGAGTGGCTATCGGGTCATTGATCTGACAAGCGTTGTTTCCGGTCCTGCNACNACAGTCNTGATGGCTGACCAAGGCGCAGATGTCATCAAGGTCGAAGCNCCTGCCGGTGACGTCCTGCGGCGCGGACACAAGTATGCAGGCAAACACGCTCCCANTTTCGTTTCCTGCAATCGTGGCAAGCGGTCAATCGTACTCGACCTCAAGCAAGAAGAAGCTCGAGAGATCCTATGGGAGCTCATCGCAACTGCTGATGTGTTGATCCAGAACAATCGCCCCGGGGCAATGGAACGGCTTGGTCTTGGCGCGGATGCAGTACGGTCGCGATTTCCTAAATTGATTTACGCCTCGATCAGCGGCGTTGGAGAGAGCGGGCCGTACTCAGGCAAACGCGTGTACGATCCTATCATTCAGGCTCTCTCAGGTCTGGCTGACATTCAGTCGGATCCGATCACTGGTCGCCCCAAGATGATCCGCACATTGATCGCTGACAAGATTACGTCGGTTTACATGGCGCAAGCGATTACAGCTGCCCTTCTGCACCGCGAGCGCACTGGTGAAGGGCAACACGTCCGTGTGTCAATGTTGGATGCCGTTGTCTCGTTCATCTGGCCGGAAGGCATGGGACCGTTTACAGCGATCGGGCATGAACAGGCTGATGCGCGGAACTCGCCGCATGATATGATTTTTGAAACGGCTGACGGCTACCTAACAGTCGGAACAGTGTCTGATACCGAGTGGAAAGCACTTTGCCACGCCCTAGATCGCCCAGNNTGGCTTGAGGACTCGCGATTTCTGACTAACGCTTTGCGGTCTCAGAACCGTCANGAGCGATTACGCCTTATTGAAGACCGGCTCAAGGAAGGCTCGACCGAGACCTGGCTTACCGCATTTGAACAATACGACGTGCCCTGCGCAACAGTACAACGCCGCATGGCGGTATTGTCGGATCCCCAGGTTCAGAACAACGAGCTCATCGTGGAGATGGAACAGCCCAATGTCGGGCCTGTTCGGCAGGCGCGTCCTGCAGCGCGCTTCGAGGCCTCGCCGGCAAAGATACGAGGCCCCGCACCGGAACTGGGTGGAGATACATCCGATATCCTTGATGAGCTCGGTTTATCTCAAGACGTTATCAAAAAGCTCCACAAATCTGGGGCGCTAGGCACACTACCGGAGGCATCATGAAGGTCCACCATATACCCAACACACGTTCGATGCTTATTGTATGGCTACTTGAGGAACTTGGGCTTGATTATGNCGTACAAAAGTACGAGCTGAAACCTGCTTNACTACGGACGGAAGAATACACTAAANTCCNNNNAATGAACCGCGTNCCGTCAATCGAAGATGGTGATGTGAGCATGTTNGAGTCTGGTGCCATTGTGCAGTACATTCTGGCTAAGCACGGCAACGGNCAGCTTGCACCTANNGTAGATGCTCNCAACTTCCACAAATACCTGCANTGGTTTCACTACNGCGAAGGCATGCTCATGCCACCGGTTAACACAATCGTTGTTCAAACGATCTTATTGCCGGAAGAACGCAGTGACGCCAGCGTTCTTGCCCAGGCAACCAAGCTTCTCACACGTATGCTTACGGCCGTTGAGAAAGAACTTGAAGGTCNAGACTACATCGCTGGTGATTTCAGCGGCGCTGACATTATGAGCNGTCATGCTTGCATAGTCGCACAGAGACTCGGTGCCGATGTATCAGACAAGCCGAATGTCTCCGCTTACATTGAGCGTCTCAAAGGCCGCGACGCTTATCAGAGAGCTATAGCAGTCTGATAATTTTATTGCCTGTCCATACGCGTCAGTTCCGAGGAGCAACCAAAATGAACCAGTCTGCAGTCTCCGCAGCGCCATCAACAGAAAACAGCAGCAATGATACGCTGGTCAGTCTAGATAACGGAGTTCTCACACTAACCTTCAACCGGCCAGCCGCACGCAACGCGTTAACGCCTTACATGTTGGAAACAATGGCCTCAGAGCTTGCTGCNGCTGAACTGAATNCAGATGTGCGTTGTGTCGTTCTGACTGGAGCGGGGGGCGCATTCTGTGCCGGCGGCGATGTGAAGGCGATGGCTGCCAGCCACGGCAATANTGAAGCCATTGATCATACCGCGCGTATGGANAAGCAGCGTCAAAGCCATCGCCAGACATCACTCAGACTGTATGAAATGTCAAAGCCGACAATTGCTGCTATTCCAGGCCCTGCAGCTGGTGCTGGTTTCTCACTCGCTCTCGCTTGCGACATGCGCATCGCCGCGGACACTGCCATCATGACAAGTGCGTTTGCAAAAGTTGGCCTTACCGGAGACTACGGCGGCACCTATCTTCTGACCCAGATCGTTGGCACCGCGAAGGCGCGGGAGTTGTATCTCCTCGCTGATCGTATCGACATGGCTGAGGCGCAGCGACTTGGTATTGTCAATTGGGTTGTTCCTGCCGGAGAGCTTGAGGCAAAAACGAAAGAGATTGCAACCCGTCTGGCAACAGGTCCGAGCGTTGCTCATCGCCTACTCAAAGACAACCTTAACCGGGCATTGAAGTCCACGTTTGCCGAATGCCTTGATATGGAGAGCGCCAACATGTTGACCGCGCGCATGACTGAAGATCATAAAGAAGCCTCCANAGCATTCGCAGAAAAGCGNAAGCCAGTCTTTAAGGGGCGTTAGAGCCCGATCGTTTCAGATGGAAGCGCTTGGCGCATCCACCTGAAACGTGAATCGGTCTCTCAACTTATTGGGTAGAGCGAGATGCACGTTCCGGCCAACAAAGTGAGCAAGTCGAACGGTAATTCCATCCGGAATGATCTTGCTCTAGGGCAAAACCAGTTCCGACATTGGGCTATCAGCTTGGCCGTTATGTAGGTTGTCCAGGGGCGCGGGCGGCAGCATCGCGCCCAGCTATTCTGCCAAAGACAGCGCCGCGCAACACTGAAGTGGCACCGGTATAGGTGCCGTAGTATATCCCCATTGTTTCGCCGGCTGCGTATAACCCTGGAATGCTTTCACCACTGGTGTTCAATACTCGCGCTGAAGGATCGACCTTTAGACCACCAAACGTGAAGCAATTCCCGCACATTAGTGGGTAGGCTTTGTAAGGAGCCCGATTGATTGGTCTCGACCAATTTGACTTAGGTGGCACCAAACCTTCGGCCGTAGCCAGTCCGTCTGTCTCTAATGGCTTGAATCCATCCGAAGGCGGACATGCAGTATTGAAATTGGCAATGGTCGCCGAAAGCTTCTTCGCTGGCACACCAATCTTTTCCGCAAGTTCATCTACGCTATCAGCAGACACTGGCGGCACATCCGAGCGCACGGCACGCTGCCAGCCAGGGACATCGTCAATGCCTCCATCGAAGATTATGTAGGCTACGCTGCCTGGTTGTTCAAACACCCGTCGCGTAATGCTCTCGTAAGTTGCATCGACTGTTGCCGGAGCTTCATCGACAAAACGATCGCCGTCCCGATTGACCAGGAGGCCATAGTTGAAGATGAGCAGAATTGGCTCAGGCGCACCAGATCTTGGATCCAGAGGCTCAGCATGGAACAGGCCGTAATCTCCGCAAGGTGCTGCGCCGGCATCCAACGCCATGCGTACGCCTTCACCTCTGTTGTAATACCCGCCGCGAGCTACCGGGCGCAAATGGCTCGCGGCAGGCCCAACGTATTGCGCCAACATTTCGGGGTTACCTTCGAAACCACCGCAAGCCAAGATTACTGATGGTGCTTTAAAGCACATCTGCTGATTGTCTTTGGCCGTTGCAATAACGCCTACAACTTCGCCAACTTCATTCTGTTTCAAACCTCGCGCCGTCGTCTCGTAATAGACTTCTACGCCTGCATCCTCTGCTGCCGGCGCTAAGGCTTCCACGAGCGCCAGGCCGCCACCAATTGGAGCCAAACGAGTCGTACATGTCGTTATCAGATAGCTGGGTAGAAAATCAAAACTGACACCGAATGACTTTAGCCACTTCAAGGTCGGGCCAGCGTTGCTAGCAAACGTAGCAATGACATCTGGGTCGGTGAATGGAAGAACTTTCGAGAGGGCTGAACGCTCTTCGAAACTGACAGCCGTTTCCTGCACAAGGCATGGATCAAGGTGGTAGCCAGCATTTGCTGCGAAGTGGCTTTCGAAGTCATCTGCGACTTCATCCTCGCTCTTCATGCGCATGAAGGCCTCGGTCCAACGGGTGTTGCCACCGCGGTCTTCTATTGGCGCGCGTTCCAGGAGCGTGACTTTAGCCCCAGCCTGTGCNGCTGTGACAGTAGCGGATAACCCCGCAATGCCGCTGCCTACAACGACAACGTCAGAGCAAATTTCTCGCAATTGGTTAGCCATTCTCATCTCCCCGGAACTTGGCGTACAGCTTAACTCCGGGGAGATGCTATTTCTAGATGGAAGCGAATTTGATCACGAGTGCGAGGGCCGAAGCNACACCAAGCANTGCTGCAATCCCCCAATGACGAACCAGAAGCAGATAACCGCTTACAATTGCCAAAGCAACGACACGCCAGTCGAGCGTTAGGATGTCCGGTGTCCATAGTTTCACCCATCCCAAATCCTGTAGACTGACGTCCTTGAAGAAAACATGTAACCCAAACCAAATTGCAAGGTTCAGGATGACTCCAACGACCGAAGCCGTAATCGCAGACAGTGCACCTTTGAGGCGAGGTTGAGCGTTAATCCAGTCAATGTAGGGGGCGCCAGTGAATATCCATAAAAAGCACGGTGCGAACGTGGCCCAAAGCGCCACGGCTGCACCGGCAAGCCCCANGGCCAAGGGCGCGCCAGTTCCNTGCTGGTAGGCAGCCATATAGCCAACGAATTCCGTCACCAGAATCAGCGGTCCGGGTGTCGTCTCGGCAAGCCCCAATCCATCCATCATCTGCCCAGCGGTCAGCCATTGATAATGCTGGACNGCATCCTGTCCCATATATGCCAGCACCGCATAAGCGCCGCCGAATGTGACGACCGCCAGCTTCGAGAAGAATAGGCCAAGCTCGCTGAGAACATGGCCGCTACCGAAGATGACAAAGAGGGCTGCTAGCGGCAAAATCCAGATTGCAAGCCAAAGAGCGATAGTCCTCAAAGTTCCTGCGAAGCTCGCAGCAATGGGAGGCTGACCATGATCGTTATCATCATCATGGACAGCTAGGCGAAAGAACCCCCATGCAGCAGCGAGAAAAACGATCACAGGAAACGGCAAGGCCAGAAAAAAGATTGCGACAAACGANAGCGCAGCAATCAACCAATGCTCAAACTTCTTNAGNGCACGCTTTGCGATGCGCAGGAGCGCTTCAACCACGATCACCAAGACCGCCGCNTTNATGCCGAAGAACACGGCCTCAACGAACGGCACNTTACCGTAGGCTGCGTAAACCATCGAGAGTGCAAGTACGACGAGCGCGCCCGGTATGACGAATAGCAACCCGGCTGCNAGACCGCCGATTACACCGTGTANTCGCCAACCTGCATACGTTGCCANCTGCATNGCTTCCGGCCCAGGCAACAACATACAGAACCCGAGNGCATTCAGAAANTGTTGCTCAGTTAGCCACTTNCGCTCGTCGACGATCACTCGATGCATGAGTGCGATCTGTGCTGTTGGTCCGCCGAACGACAGAACGCCAATCTGAGCCCAGATACGGATTGCCTGCCACAGGCTCAATTCTTGCCGAGAATTNGTTTCGGCATTCATATTNGTTTCAGTCAAATGCCTGCTCCGCATCAAGGTTTGTGCTTNCCGGTGGTGGNTGGCCAATCATGGCCTTCATCAGTTGCATCGCGACACCAACGATAGAAGGCGTCATAGAGTGCCATGCCAGCATTGAGTTGTGCCAGATCATCACGATACATCCGTGACAGTCCCANTGATGCAGCAAGCAAGCCGGCGGNCTCGGGTGCAATNTNATGGCGATTGGTATCAGCGCCGCGTACAATGCCCGCCAANTGCTTCAGCGGCTTAGTNGCAAGACCGAATTCATCGACCATAACATCGAACGTGCACAGCTCCCCACGATGGCTCCAGTGGACATCCTCGATATCGAAAGGCGTNGCGCTGTATTTTTCAGCAACATCGCGCACTTCAGTTGGCGCAACAAACAGAAACTGTGCGCTCGGATCGATGAAGCACCGAAACAACCACGAGCAGGCAATACGGTCAACTTTTGGCCGATGCCGGGTCACCCAGACCGTCCGACCATCAGCATTCCTGCCCGGTAGTGTTGCTAAAGGAACCAACGGCTGACCTGCCTCACGCCAAGCAACCACTCCGCCTTCGAGGAACTCGGCAGTTACACCGTGATCACGCANAACAGCTGCTGCACCCTGGCTCAGNTTCTTGCCGCGATGGCATACGATGACAACGCGTTGATCCTGNAGCTGAGCTGCAACTTGGCCANTACGCNTGNACGGATGCCGAACGGCGGTTNGAATAAGCCTGGNGTCCTGATTGAANTNNTCATCGATGCAAACATCGATGATCATCGGTGCCTCT
The DNA here is from genome assembly GCA_002689605.1 of Filomicrobium sp. GTDB lineage: Bacteria > Pseudomonadota > Alphaproteobacteria > Rhizobiales > Hyphomicrobiaceae > Tectiglobus. The sequence continues at coordinate 36,499 of NZGY01000096.1, read as the reverse complement.
GGGAGNCCGATNAGNCGGGACAATTGGGAAACTGTAATTTCGTTTGGAGACGGCATGCGCGTCCTCCCTCTGAGAATGAGGTTGCTGGACGCTAAACTTCGGCTGGCGCTTCACGGGGTATTCGCGGCTCTCCCCATGNNCTTCAAACAAGGCTATGTTGCGCTTCTTGTCAAGAAACCGAGTGATTTCGCCCAAACATTGTTGCTTGCCAGGTTAGCTGCGCCGGGCCTCGCGCTCTTGTTCTTCTGATCTAAGATCAGCCATTACCGTCTCACCCGCCAACATGCGCTGGCCAACNNAAACNAGTGGTGCGGTTCCAACTGGAAGGTAAACGTCAACCCGGCTTCCAAAACGAATAAGGCCGAAGCGCTGACCGACACCGACTGTGTCCCCTTCCCCTGCGAACGTCACAATCCGCCTGGAAATCATGCCTGCTATCTGAAGCACTGCGACTTCTGCCTCCGCAGGCGTCTCAATCACCAGGGCACGGCGTTCGTTATCTTCGCTCGCCTGATCATTTGAGGCACGTAAGAAGGCGCCCGGCACATAAACAGACCGCGTTATTCGTCCGGCTACCGGNGCACGATTGATATGCATATCGAAGATTGAGAGAAAGATTGAAANCCGAACACGCTCGGACGTGTCAAGCCCCAGTTCTGGTGGTGGCTGGACTTTGTCGATGGATGCTACCCTTCCATCAGAAGGCGCAATGATGAGGCCTTCCCGCANTGGCGTAACTCGATCGGGNTCACGAAAAAAATAGGCGATCCAAGCAGTAATGATCGTGCNGATCCAGCCAAGNGCNGGCCAAATCAGAAAGAATAGGATTGAGACAGCTAAGCCAACGCCGAGAAATTTGTGCCCATCTCTATGGATCGGCACGAATAGATCGGCAATGGAATCGAGAATTCCGTATCGTCCGGNCACGTCTTAGCTCCGCGTGCGTCATAAGTCCCGGCTACACTGTAGGTTAGTCAATATAGCGACAGANAACCTACGTCTACAATTGGTCCACGCAAAGCTGTTGTTTAGCTGACTGGAAGGGCTACNAAACGAAGATTTCCTGAACTNTCTTCCACGCGCAGCAAGATGGACGGACGCCCGCGCTCCTTTATTGATTCAACTGCTTTGACCAGATCCGAAAGCTTGAACATCGGCTTTTGGTCAGCAGCCACAATCACTTGACCGGCGGCCAGNANCTTCGCNGCNGCAGGCGATCCGGCAGTAACTTCAGTNACTACAAGTCCTCGCTTCTTTNCACTCAGCTTGTANTTCTTGCGGAGCGCATCATCGAGGACCGCGAGGCTCATCCCAAGAACCGCTTTGCCGGTTGGTTCCTTGTCATTCGAAGATGATTTCTTCTTGTCTGCTTTCCTCTTCTTCGAACCGCCTTCATCAAGGCGCCCGACAACAATCTTCAGGCTCTCCGGGTTGCCCTTCCGGATAATATCAACATTGACCGCTTTGCCATGCGCCGTTCTGGCAACGATGCGGGGCAACGCCCGGATGTTGGCGACGACCCTATCATCGAATTTCAAGATCACGTCGCCAGCTTTGAGACCGCCCTTGTCGGCTGGAGAGCCCTTGCGAACACTGGACACCAGAGCACCTTTGCGATCGGGCACNCCAAGGGATGCCGCCAAGTCTTCCGTGATGGATTGAATGTTGACACCAAGCCAACCACGGCGCGTCTCACCATACNTCATCAGCTGNTCAATGATCGGCAGAGCAATATNAGCCGGCACGGCAAAGCCGATGCCGATCGAGCCTCCNGTTGGCGAGATAATTGCGGTATTCACGCCAATCACATCACCGTCCATGTTAAACAGTGGNCCACCCGAGTTACCTTTGTTGATCGCCGCATCTGTCTGCAGATAGTTGTCATAGGGGCCTGACTGAATATCCCGTTCCTTCGCAGAAATGATTCCAATGCTCACGGAACCACCTAGGCCGAACGGGTTGCCAATGGCGAGTACCCAATCCCCGACTTCAAGTTTGTCCGAGGATCCGAATTTGACAGAGGGTAACGGTGTTTTTGGGGTGACCTTTAGGAGCGCCAAATCTGTTTTGGGATCTTTACCCAGGACCTTGTCGACCTTGAGTTTCCTGCCATCCTTAAAGTTGACGGTGATCTCGTCAGCGCCGTCAATAACGTGATTATTGGTGACAATCAGGCCTTTCTCACCGTCGATAACAAAGCCGGAGCCGAGCGACGAAACTTTTCGTGATTGGCGCTTTGGCTGCCCCTTTTTGTTGAAGAAATCCTTGAATAGGTCCTCAAATGGCGAACCATCGGGCACGTTTGGCAGCGGGACTCCTGATGGCCCCTTCAGTTTTTGCGCCGTCGATATGTTGACCACCGCGCCACTCAGTTTCTTAGCGAGTGGAGCGACAGATCTCGGTCCCTCGGCCCAGGTTGGCGAGTTAAACGCGAAAACGGCCAGTATNAGTAGGNAAAGTCGGGCAACAGCTGCTTGACAGCTGCGCAAACGCACGTGAGACGATGTATCGACGTGGGACATAAATTGTGTTCCTGCGCAATGGCAATCGACGGCGGATGGTCGCCAGCTCAAATGAATTGAAATGGTCCTTGGCAGGACTGTCAACGCACTTCACTGCGAGCATCGCTGAATTAACCGCGAATTATCCAAACGACCGCCACTCCGGCGGCCATTGCAAGCGCACCGGCTGTGCGCATGGCCTGCTCGGGGGTTTCAGCTGCTGCCATAAGCAGGCGAAGTGCCAAGCCAGGGAAGGCTGCCCAAAGCAACCCTTCTATGACTAGCACTAAGCCGAAACCAACGNCGAGATCATTCATTCTTTAGTTTGCAGACCCTGGAGGCACCTTACCTGATGGGTTGCCGAAGAAACGGAAGAACTCCGAGTTTGGCGAGATCACCAAACGTGTATCGCTGGACGTCAAACCAGCTTCGTAGGCTTGCATCGAGCGATAGAATGCAAAGAAATCCGCGTCTTTGTTGAAAGCTTCTGCGAAAATCTTGTTGCGTTCAGCNTCACCGTCACCACGAACCTGCTCAGACTTCTTGTTGGCTTCAGCAAGGATCACTGTTCGCTCGCGATCAGCGCGAGCACGGATACGGTTGGCAGCAGCCGAACCTTCAGCACGGAACTCAGCCGCCTCCTGTTGGCGCTCGGTTTGCATCCGATTGTAAATCGCTTCACTNTTTTCTTCTGGTANATCAGCACGCTTGATTCGCACGTCGACAACCTCAATGCCAAGGTCTTTAGCCTCTTCATTGACTTGNNTTGTGATCGTTNTCATNAGNTCTTCGCGCTTGTCCCGCACCACATCCTGGAATGTTGCAGAGCCGAGCGCACGACGAATGCCTGCATCTAGGAACGTCCCGAGACGAACACGTGCCGTTTCTTCGGATCGGACCGTTTTGTAGAACTGAAGCGGATCCTTGATGNGAAAGCGAGCAAAGGCATCGACGACGAGGCGTTTCTGGTCCGATGCGATGACTTCCTGCGGGGAAGTATCCAGGTCCAAAATCCGCTTGTCGAAGTAATCGACAGTTTGCGCAATCGGGATCTTCCAATNNAGGCCCGGTTTGGTAATCACGCCGTCCTCAATCGGACGTCCAAACTCGAGCACGATGGCCTGTTCGGTTTGCCGAACAACGTAGGCTGAAAGATAGGCACCTGCTGCTGCNATGCCTGCAAAGACGATGAAGATGGCCGCTAGGATCCGCATATTANTGGCCTCCCTTCTTTGTCAATTCGTTAAGCGGCAGATACGGCACAACGCCAGATCCGCCTTTGCTGTCGAGAATGATCTTGTCAGTCCCAGCAAGCACGCGCTCCATNGTTTCGAGGAACATACGGCGGCGCGTTACTTCCGGCGCNTTTCTATATTCGTCATAGACTTTTAAGAAGCGNGCAGCCTGACCAGTTGCCTCGGCAACCGTTTGCTGCTTGTATGCTTCTGCCGCCTGCAAGATCCGCTCGGCCTGTCCACGGGCCTCTGGAACAATCTTGTTCGCATAGGCACGCGCTTCGTTTTGCAGTCGACTTTGGTCGGCACGTGCAGCCTGCACATCCCGGAAGGAGCCAATGACTTTGNTTGGCGGGTCAACTTTCTGGAGCTGCACTTCCGTTATTTGGATNCCTGCGCCGTATTCGTCGAGCGTCTTCTGCATCAGCTCCCGGACCTCATTCTGCGCTTTCTGTCGTGCAGACGTCAGGATCGGCTGAATATCGCTTTGCCCCACNACTTCACGCATCGAGCTCTCGGCCACTTCTTTGACAGTTGTGTCTGGGTTTTGAATGTTAAAGAGATACTTCTCGGCGTCTTTAATGCGCCAAATCACAACAAAATCGACGTCGACGATATTTTCGTCGCCGGTCAGCATCAGGCTCTCTTCGGGNACGTCACGTACGTTGACTGTGCGGCTAGAACGACCGCCAGTCACAGACCGCATTCCGATTTGCACCTGATTACGTGCCGTCACGTCTGGCAGTAGGACTTCTTCTACTGGATAGGGCAGACGGAAATGTAGACCAGGGCCTTCCCAGCGTACGTATTCACCGAAGCGAAGAACGATACCGCGCTGGTTCGGGTTAACCTTGAACGTGAAGGCATAAAAGCCAATCACACCCGCAGCTACCACGAACAACAGGAACCAGAGATAACCAGGGATNCCTGTCCCANTTCCGCCGCCGCCTGGCATGACCTGCTTNAACTTGTCCTGACTGCGCTTGAGAATTTCTTCAAGGTCAGGCTGCTGCTGATTGCCGCCTCCGCCGCCGCCGGGCCGCTGGCCACCCCAAGGNCCCTGCCCCCATGGTCCGCCACCATTGCCGCCGCTTTTCCAGCCGCCACCGCCAGAGTCATTATTCCAGGACATTCAATGCCGCCTTCCGTACAACGATAAGTCCGTTCAATCCCTTAACCAGCTGTTTTGAGCGGCTCTCGCCCTACTCATGTCATGCTGGCTCTATGCATGTGTTTTCGGCGTAGCTTATAGGCCACACAAGCGCCATGCGCAAACCGGTCNATCCAAACTTGGTAACAGTTTCCCAAGCTTCAAGCGTTCGGCGAAATTTTACACTCTTTCCAGTGTGATAAGCGTCGCTGCGNAGTCATCACGTTCACTTTTGGGAAGTGGNTCGCGATCGATTTCACGCCACTCAGTGTCAGCTAATTCGGGGAAATAGGTGTCTCCGATAGGATTTGCCGCGATTCGAGTTAGGTAAATCCTATCAACAAGGGACAAAGTGGCCCGGTATATCTCAGCGCCACCGATNATCATAATTTCATNGGCATTAACGCTCATCGCAGCTTTTTGGCCCTCAGCAAGCGCTGCATCTACAGATTGNACCCAGATCACGCCCTCGGCGTTCTCATCCGGCGAACGAGAAATAACGATATTGGTGCGTCCATCCAGCGGTTTTCCAATCGATTCGAAGGTCTTGCGCCCCATAATGACTGGTTTTCCCATAGTGGTCTTGCGAAAGCGCTTCAAATCACTTGAGAGCCGCCAGGGCAGCTCGCCAGCATGACCAATAACATTGTTTTCGGCCACCGCCACCGCGAAGCAAATTTTTGCGGGATTGTTCAAGTTTTCATCTTCCCGATTATCGATACAGCCCGAATCCATGGCCACCGACAAAAGTAGTAGATGCAGCTCCGCTCTGAAAACGGGCTGCTCCATAACATTCACAAATAAAATCGGCACACAGGCGTGACTGTGTGCCGATCAAAACAAAAAGTTCGATGCTAGTTAAAATAGCTTCTGGCCTAGGTAGCGTTAGCGGCGACGCCGGCGGCGCAAAGGCTTGCAGGGCCGTGCCTCGACAGAACAGGTAATCGCGCCACGACGCCCCTCACATGATACTGACTTGCTGCGTGCATAACGCCATTTCGCCCAGTCCGTACCATACTCCCAAGCCGTAAACCCACTCCAAGCGGCTGCAGCTGAACGAATTGCACTCTTTTTGGTTCGTTGTACGCTACCTTGCCCTGAGTGATAGTGGTCAACAGTACAGTAAAGTCGGCCCTCCCGCCGAAGCTCGTGAATTGTGATAAACCCAGTGTCGTCAGCATGAACCGCGAAAGTGGTTGCAATCGTNGCGAAAGNTGCCCCNATCGCAGANAAAAGCGAAATGCGCATCGTANGTGCTCCATTAAANCAATNCTGCNTGCATCCCTTATACTCTGATTTGTTGAAGCTTTCTCTTCGNACATGCACAACGCGGCGCGCAAAGACTGTNAATGGTTGCAAGAATGCGACAACNTCCGCCGTGCTACTCCGATAGTGGTCGCTGAATGCGCGCGAGTGCTCTCCGCATGCGATCTGGAATGGGNACTGGACGATTGGTCTCGCGCTCAACGAATACATGCACGAAATGGCCATCCGCCCGAGCCTCCTGTTCACCATTCGCGAACAGCCCTATTTCATAGCGCACGGAAGAGTTGCCGAGATGACCGATTGCCAAGCCTGCTTCAACGGTTTCTGGATAGGCGAAGGACTTGTGAAACCGACAAGTCGTCTCAACTGCAATGCCGATGATGTCACCGCCCTGAAAATCCAAACCGCCTTCATCGATCAAGTAGCGATTTATGAGCGTATCGAAGTACGAGTAGTAGACCACGTTGTTGACGTGCCCATACACGTCGTTGTCCATCCAGCGCGTTGGGATATCGTGNAAATGGCCAAACTCGTGACGTAGTGGCACAGGCTTTCGGGCGGCGCTCATGGCAACCTCAGCNTTATTGTTACTATTAGGTGTTTTAGCGCCGATGGCTCACTTGGCAGCCGTAACCGCAATTTCGACGAGCATTGCCGGTGANGCCAGTCGGGCTTCTACACATGCCCGTGCAGGCAGATNTTGACCGCCGGTCCAGGCACAATCCACTCTTCGTTCATTTCGTCACGGTTGCGAATATCCGTTACCCAAATGCTGGCNGAAACAGCTTTTGATTTATNTGTCCCGCAAAGCGCCAGGAGTCGATCAATTTCAGACAAGATTTGCCGAGTTTGGCCCTTNATGTCTTGGCTGACGTCGTCGGCAACGATACCTGAAGTGAAAACAAAGCCATTGGCTTCAACCACTTTATTGAAAATTGGCGATGGTTCGTGGCGTGANATCGACATTCCTTGTCTCCGAGCTTAAGTAACAGATGATCCAGAGTAGTTCTTATCACGCAATCAAAGCCAAGGAAGTCGATTTATGATCTCCAAGGCGCGGAAATTGGCAATGACATCCAATCCAGTTCACGTTATTGGCGCGGGCCTCGCTGGCTCGGAAGCCTCTTGGCAAATCGCCAATGCCGGCGTGCCCGTCGTACTTCATGAAATGCGTCCGGACAAAAGAACTGATGCGCATCAGTCTGCTGCTTGTGCTGAGCTGGTCTGCTCGAATTCGTTTCGATCAGACGATGCTGAAACAAATGCGGTTGGCGTCCTGCATGAGGAGATGCGACGTGCCAGCTCGCTCATTATGGCGACAGGTGATAAGCACCGTCTTCCTGCTGGAGGTGCGCTGGCCGTTGATCGTGATGGTTTCGCAGATGAAGTCACCGAACAATTGACTGCCCACCCCNTTATCCAGATCGAACGCGGTGAGGTCGGAGAAATTCCGCCTGAAGACTGGGACAGTGTGATTGTCGCAACCGGTCCGCTGACATCGCCAGCACTTAGTGAGGCGATCCATCGGGAAACTGGCGAAGATGCCCTTGCCTTCTTTGACGCAATCGCTCCGATCNTTCATTACGAGTCAATCAACCAGGATATCGCTTGGAAGCAGTCGCGTTATGACAAGGCCGGACCGGGCGGTACTGGNGCGGATTACCTCAACTGNCCNCTNGATNAAGAGCAATACCATGCACTCATGGACGCGCTACTAGCTGGCGAAACCAGCGANTTCAAAGAGTGGGAAGCCAACACGCCATATTTTGATGGCTGCCTGCCGATTGANGTCATGGCATCACGTGGCCGGGAAACTTTGCGCTTCGGTCCGATGAAGCCTGTTGGTTTNACCAACCCTCATCCCGGCACGCAAAAGCCCTATGCTGTTGTTCAGCTTCGTCAGGACAATGCTTTAGGGACCCTTTGGAACATTGTCGGCTTCCAAACCAAGCTAAAACACGGAGAGCAGAAGCGTGTCTTTCAAATGATACCAGGGCTCGAGAACGCAGAGTTCGCGAGGCTTGGTGGCCTGCATCGCAATACGTTTCTGAATTCCCCTCGCGTCCTGAATGAGACACTGCAGCTGAGCTCCATTCCTCGACTACGGTTCGCCGGACAAATTACGGGCGTCGAAGGTTATATTGAGAGCGCAGCCTGTGGCTTACTGGCCGGTCGCTTCGCAGCTGCGGAACGCCTAGGACACACGCTGGCATTACCGCCTGCAACAACGGCGCACGGTGCTCTTCTCAATCACATTACNGGCGGGCATCTCACCGCCACAGAGGATGGTGAAGGGCCGAGATCTTTCCAGCCGATGAATGTGAACTTCGGATTGTTTCCAACAATCGAAGCGCCCAAGAAGGATGCCGAGGGTAGACGCCTCAAAGGCAAGGCGCGGTCACTCGCGAAAAAACGAGCTCAGGCTGGTCGCGCACTGCATGACTGGGCCACTTGGCTTGGCCATGACGAGATAAGCCCCATTGCAGCTGAGTGAGCGCTCCGAAATGGGAGTGACGCTTCGAANTACCTTCGGCTCCGCCGTCTGTCGTATTTGCGGAGNATCGCCCGCGCTTTGACAATGACTGCATCTGCGATCGCCGCCTGGCCCTCAGCAGTTGGATGGAACGCTCCCGAATAAGTCGAAGCCAATAATAGCTGGGTCCAGCGCAGTTTCTCTGACCTTAAGACGCTCTGCAGTAGTGATCCTGTGACNTGGAAGTGCCCCGTCATAAAGGCATCATTTGGGGTACGGAACCAGCGCTGACGTTGAGCGTAGGCCCNAAAGTTCGCAGGGTTGTATGGTTGCCAGTACCCATTGCGCAGGCGTGGCAGACGCAGCTCGTCCGCCATTGAAATGCCAGCAATTCCAGCACCAGCGCATAGCCCATGNCCAAGAAACNTNGTTCTGTGGTGATCGGCAAATGTCCAACCACGCCCACGNGCGTGCCGCCGCATCAACTTGTTCAAGGTCTCGGATATATCTTCGCCATCTCGTGCCAGCTGCGCATCCAGACGGTAAGCGGGAAGGATTTCCATCCCCAAACGACCATCAGGGCAAGGTGTTCTGCCGTCCTCTAACAACGCAAGGGGCGGATACGCCGTCAGGATAATTCTATCGCTCTGTTCCCAGGGTACGTGCAGTACATTGTGGATTGCACGATTGAGCGCCTTATAACGATAATCAAGACTCTTCAGCGGAATGGACGCATCGCTTTTCTCGAAAACCTGGCCAAACCACCCTCCCAAGCGCTTGAGCATAGATCTATCGCGCAAGACAGCGTTTGCGACTAGTCGTGCAAATCCGATGTCATTGCCGCCTATTGATACNAGCAGCAAGTCAATNTTGCGGGCACGTTCTCTTGGGCATTTGTGAAGTGTCACGGAGCCTTTCAGAACCGGAATTTTTTCCCGCATATGGAAAGCTTCGGGATACTCCCTCAGTGGTGCACGACGCTCCCCGCATTGAGCTCTGGCGACCGCAGAAATCTGGGATAAAGGCGGCGGCCTTGGAACCCACTCATTCCCTTTGTAGCGCAGGAATAGCCCCTTCGTGATTTCCGCACCCGAGCAGGCATATCCCATAAACGTCACAGCCCGATGCGGATCTTCGATCGCAAGTTGAAGAGCCGTACGCAATTGGTGCGAATAAAGCGAGCGATGGCAGGCCTGATCGAGCCATTTCGCATTGTTGCGAATGAAAGCCCGATCACCGATTCTACTCCAGCTTCCAGCGCGTGCCGGATAGCCTGCAAGCCTGATATCTTCGGTTGGCGCTCCGTAATCCGCGGATCTTTCGCCAGAGAACCGTACCGGCATGTCGGGATTACCTTCGCCGGATGCAAAACTATCACCGAGACCAACGACAAGAATGTCCTTTACGCGAATATCTTGGCGAGCAACTTCCTGATTGTTTATTCGAACCTCTATGAACGCACCCGCCGGGTAAGGAACATCGAGTTCAATTGAGCGATTACAGGGTTGCGTGACGGATATACCGCGAGCACGATTGCGCGCACGGGGTGTCGTCAACCAGGTGCAGATTTCGTTCGTCAGATCCTTCTCGAAATCAAGCCAGGCCTCAACACGATGTGATGTCGGATGAACATACTTCTCCTGCTTGCGCTTACAGCGNTACTCATACGTCAACTCATTCCAGCAAAGATNACCGCTCAATGCCGCCGCCCANCCATCAGGATGATTTTTCGCGAGCCGCCGTTCCACNGAGAGTACGGGACTTTCTTTTTCGNTTTCAGTCAGATCCTCGTAAGTTGCGCGGTGTCGCCAGGTATCAGCTGGATCCGCGAATAGTCGGAACGGATTTTCGACACGCCAGTTGATATTGGCTTCGTCCGCGGCTGAGACCGTGGGAAATGATAGAGCCATGAGCACGGCGAACAGTGCACTGGTCATGAAGGCAAATCGCATTCTGTAATCCCAACGCATAGAAGCAATCGACAATTAGATTTGGCCGCGCAGGTAAGCCAGAAGCATTNGGCACGACTTTGAGAAATTGCTCGGCCCCATATTGGCAATGTTTGAGGCGTCAAAGGGGCTCGCGGCCGTCGCAGCATACTNTTTCGTGAGCGTCACTGGCAGTAAGATGCAAAGCTCTTTTCTTGGTATTGACCCTAAAGCTTTCAAACAACCCTCATACTCCGCGTTAGCTTGCCCTGCCATCTCGCCCAAAAGTCTTGGTATTGTTCGTTGCCTGACTTCGGGTGTTAGCTCGGATCCAGGCTGTATCCCAAAAGAGTTAGCCAAATCACGCGGAATTAGAAGTTGCCGCCCATCGTGACGGAAGGCAAATTCAGCGACGGATCTTGCAATGCCGTAGGCACAAGCTGCATGATCAATTGATAATGATNCTCGCTCTGACCTGAGGATTCGCGCTGCNAGCTGGAACATTCCTGCCTCGCGCTTCAAATAGTGGATGCGCAGCTGCTCCATGTCATCCATNAGATCGGAATAGAGTTCCACTTCCTGCGCATCGATGTGTCCGATTAGTAGGCCAACGGGAAGCTGCTGCCGCGCTACCATCTCATTTACGGAATCTGCAAGCGGATTGCCGGACAGCTGCCCCGGAGTAGAATTGAGACTGTCTCTCCACCACTGCAGCCGGATCATTCCGATCGTTGNATCACTTACAGTCCAAGGAATTCTCCGCATCTCACCNGCGAATGCTGCCAGTACGATGAGATCNGCCCGTGCTGCACGCGGTGCGAGCGTTGCAGCAATGTAGCGATCATATTGGTAAGTCCGCGCCAGCGAGAGAATTTCATCCCAGTTATTGGCCGGGGACGTCACACTNTGTGAAGCCAGGGACATCTTATTCAACAGCAATCAATGCTGCAGCTACGGGACGCCCTTCTGCAAGAAGTACGTTGTAGGTGCGGCATGCTGCGCCGGTGTTCATTGCCTCAAGGCCAATACCTGCATCAGCGAATGCTGCACGTAATTCCGTGTTGGGAAAATGCTGACGCTCGCCAGTGCCGAGCAGCAGAAAATCCGATGTCTTGAGTTCAACCAGTACCTTCTGCAAGTCCTCCGGTGCAAGACTATCACCAGCGCTTGCGTTCCAGCCATAGATGCCCGTTGGCAAACACAGGAGCGAGCCTCGATGGCTCATTTCGGCAAACCGAAAGCCACCGTTTCCGTATGCATCAATAGGTGCCTGACCTGGATAGCGCGCCTCNTCGGCTGTGTTCAAGACGTTCGCTCCGGACAATGCGCTCAGGCTTTTGCTTACTAGTTGGCCGCTGCCGGCGCGCCACGTGTCACGCCAGACCAATCGCGCTTGACGCCAAGGTAAGCCAATAGCGGAGCTGCGATGAAGATCGAGGAATACGTCCCAATGATCACACCAAACATCATGGCGAACGTNAAGTTTCGGATCACTTCCCCACCAAGAATATAAAGAGCAACCAGAACCGTGAGGGTTGTCANACTCGTCATCAAGGTNCGCGCCANTGTCTCATTGATCGAGCGGTTCANGAGCGACGTGATTTCAAGTTTCTTGAACTTCCGNAAATTCTCACGGATGCGGTCAGACACCACCACGGTATCGTTTACGGAGTAACCAAGNATGGTCAGAAGCGCTGCAACGGTTGATAGATCGAACTCAAGTTGAAGTATTGAAAACACGCCAATCGTAATCAGNACATCATGCGTCAGGGCGACAACGGCACCTACAGCGAACTGCCACTCGAACCGAAACCAAACATATAAAATGATTGCAAGAATTGAGCAAAGAACCGCGATCATACCGGTGGTNCGCAATTCACCGGAAACCGCCGGCCCAACAACCTCNGNGCGCCGTTGCTCGTAAGAATNTCCAATCGCCTCGAGGACCTTACCCAGCGCAGCTTGCTGAGCCTTCTCCCCGCCTGGCTGCTGCTCAATTCGGATGAGTACATCACTTGGCTTGCCNAACTGCTGGATTTGGACATCACCTAGGCCGAGATCACCGACCACGCTTCGTAGGCCAGCGATATCNGCTTGCCCAGACTTAGCCTGCACCTCAATCATCGAGCCGCCNTTGAAGTCGACACCATAGTTAAGACCAAGTGTCGACCATGCAATCAGCGANACAACAATCAGCGCTGCTGATATCATCATCGCAAAGCGCGCAAACCCAATGATCGGAAGTTCACTCTTTGGTTGAAAGAGCNGATTTCCTCGAANGTGCGGAATGAGTTTCATNGGTTCGACCTAAGGTTATTCCTTGAGTNGTGCACNGCGAAATCNGANTGGCATCTAGATTGGTACGTCTACCGAACGGTTNCGAGAGCGTTCGGCGCGCAGCCAAAGNGCGACCATCAANCGGACCACGGTTACGGCTGTGAAAATGGATGTGAAGATGCCGATNGACAGCGTCACAGCAAAGCCTCGGATTGGACCGGACCCAAGCCAGAACATAATAATCGCCGCTGCAAGTGTTGTGAGCTGACTGTCCAGAATTGTTACCATAGCGCGTCCGAAACCAGAATCGATCGCCGCGATNGCTGTTTTGCCACCACGCAATTCTTCACGTATCCGCTCATAAATCAGAACGTTCGCATCAACTGCCATGCCGATTGTCAAAATCAAGCCGGCGATACCGGGCAGTGTCAACACTGAACCGATTGTCGACATGATGGCTACGATGAATAGTGCATTGAGTATGAGCCCAGCGACAGCGAATAAGCCGAATGTGCCATAGACCCAAATTGTCAGAAGTACGGTTAGCGCTGCGCCAACTATGCCGGCNAAGCGACCGGAAGCAATACTGTCNGCTCCAAGTGATGGNCCCACGGAACGCTCTTCGACGACTGTAAGATCAGCTGGCAATGCACCCGAGCGCAGCTGGATCGCGAGGTCGTTAGCGCCCTTGACAGTAAAGCCACCTGAGATCTGGCCTGACCCGCCAAGAATTGGTTCGCGAACCACAGGAGCTGAAAGCACTTGGTTATCAAGGACAATCGCAAATGGTCGATTGACGTTTTCAGCAGTGAACCGCGCAAACGCGCGTGCACCCTCTTGGTTGAAGGTGAAAAGAATAATCGGTTCATTGGTGCGCTGATCGAACCCTTGAGAGGCGCTTTTCAACTGGTCGCCACGTACAACAGCAGGTTCTTTTAGATAGTAAAATACTCCAGGCTCATCTGACTCTGGTGAAGTCTTGTACGACCGGTAATCACCTCGCGCGGGCTTCTCGGTGGACGAGCGCCCTTCGCTTGGATGAACCTCGTGGAAACTCAGTTTGGCGGTCTTACCGATCAGACCTTTGAGCCCTTGGGTGTCCTGCACACCCGGCACCTGCACCAGGATACGGTCTGCACCTTGGCGAGTAATATTCGGCTCGCTCGTCCCGAATTCGTCGACACGTCGCCGGACCGTTTCGATGGCCCCGCTAATGGCTTCTGTGATTTTCTGTTTGACGCCGGCATCATTCAAGCCAACGCGAATAACGCGATCATCAATTCGTTCAACCGTTAGATCTCGTTCATCCGTGCCAGCAAATATACCTGCATTAAGCGGTTGTGCCAGCTCTCGAAGAACGCCTAGCGCACGCTCCATGTCCGNGGGTTGGCCAAGTCTTGTTTGAACTCCGTTGGCCACAATGCCGGTACCAACTGTCCCAATTTTTGCATCGCGCAGGCGCTTGCGCACATCAGCACGCAAGTTATTGAGCATGTTCTTGCGCAGTTCCTTCACATCCATCGAGTAGAGAAGGTGCGCACCGCCTTGCAGGTCGAGACCAAGTTTTAATTGGTTCTTGGGTAGCCAGTTCGGCAGCCCGGACACAAACTCCTTGCCGAAGAAGTTGGGACTAGCAAACACAATTGCTGCCAGGCAGATGGTCACGATTGCGATGATTTTCCAACGGGCGAAATGGAGCATAGGNCGCTAGTCTTTCCGTTGCCGGTTAATTTCTTTAGTTCTGCAGCTGNCCACTTGATGGNTGNCATTTAGGACTTGGCCCCTATCCAGGCAAGTCTCGGCGGNTTTAGCGAAACCAGNGCCGCCCCTTGATCTGCACTAGTCTTTAGGTGCTTCGCCTTTAACGCGAACTTCGGCGACCGTCCCTTTGACAACCCGNACGCGCGTTGCGTCCGCTACTTCCACCTCGATTTCGGCTCCGTCATCCTTGACCTTTGTGACTTTGCCGATCAACCCNCCAGCCGTTACGACTGTGTCTCCACGCCGAATGTTGGCGACCATCTCCTGGTGGGCCTTCATCCGCTGCTGCTGCGGTCGAAACAGAAGAAAGTAGAAGATCACGATCATAAGCAGGATGGGCAACAACTGAACGAAGAAGTCGCCACCACCGGCACCGCCGGCCTGCGCATAAGCTGGAGTAATGAACATCGGAGTTTTGAAACCCTATTGTTATCGCCACTAGTTGTATGAACGACATAAGCCGGTCCGCCAAACTCTCAGTTCAGCAGCCGGTTAGTGATTTGAGCAGGACTATAGATCTTACCGCCTCTATTGCAACTAACTGTCTTTGCTCGTGTCGCTGACGGAGCGTGACCGAGTGCCCCACTGGGTGACGTGGAACCCCGCGAAGTCCTATANNTCGCNGCNCGAAGACGATTGCAGCCGGTGAAAGAANAATGAGTGANACAGATCTGCTGGAACGGATAGCCAATGCCCTAGAACGAATGGCGCCTCCACCGCCACCATCNCCTGATTTTGGCGCTGCTGAGGCATTTGTCTGGCAGACCGACCCTGACCACTTCCAACCGGTCCCGCATATCAACCGTGTCCCTTTGGGTCTGCTGCAAGGTGTTGAACGACCAGCTGACCAACTCCTTGAAAACACAAGGCGCTTTGCTCAAGGTCTCCCAGCGAACAATGCCTTGTTGTGGGGCGCTCGGGGAATGGGAAAATCTTCACTTGTGAAGGCTGCTCACGCTCAAGTGAGACGTGATCTCGGCCTTGGCAAGGATGGCAAAGCAGACATCAAACTGGTGGAAATCCACCGGGAAGATATCGATAGCCTACCACGTTGCCTCAATATCATGCGCAACAGCAATGATCGGTTCATCGTATTCTGTGACGACCTTTCCTTCGACCACGATGACACCAGCTACAAATCATTAAAGGCTGTGCTGGATGGTGGAATTGAGGGTCGTCCGACGAATGTGGTGTTTTATGCGACCTCGAACCGACGCCACCTCATGCCCAGAGACATGATGGAGAATGAGCGCTCCACTGCGATTAATCCATCAGAGGCTGTTGAGGAGAAGGTTTCGCTTTCTGACCGCTTTGGTCTCTGGCTTGGCTTCCACAACGGCACGCAGGATCAATACCTTGCGATGGTGAATGGCTACGTGAAGCACTTTGGTCTTGAGATGGACGCTGCGGAACTAAAGCGTGATGCGCTTGAATGGTCCACAACGCGTGGAGCCCGTTCAGGCCGGGTGGCCTGGCAGTACATCCAGGACTTAGCCGGTAGACAGGGTAAATTCTTGCAACTTGACTAATGATGCTCGGTAGGCGCCTGAAGATCCCTCACGCCAATCTCATTTCAATCACAAAAGCTGAGTTCTTTACCAAAGATCTCACATAAAAAGGGGCTCTGCTAACAACAGAGCTCCTTGAGTTTCCATTTTAATGTTTCGTAGTTTTGGCCAGCCGACGCGTTCGTCTATAGCCGTCCCAAGTATGGCATCGGATCGACCGGCTTTGCCCCATCCCGCAACTCGAAATGCAGTTGCGGGCGCGAAACTGAACCCGTTTTTCCTGCCTTCGCAATGACTTGGCCGCGTGAAACCGCATCACCACGCCGAACCAGCATGCGACTAGAATGTGCGTAAGCCGTTACATATCCATTGTCGTGACGGACTAGAATGAGATTGCCGTAACCCTTCAGTTCGTTGCCGGCATAAGCCACAACACCTGCCTCGGCAGCATGAATGTCCGTGCCGACTGGAACGGCAATGTTAATGCCGTCGTTGTTCATACCGCTCGCCTGTTTTCCAAAACGTCCAATGATCCGCCCATTGACGGGCCAACGGAATTTGCGATCAGCATCGCTAGTAGGGGTCGCTCGTGGCTCCAGTCTTGCAACTTGGGTATTCCCAGATGGCTTGCGCGCTGCTCCCGGATCAGCAATTCGATTTGCCAGCTGCGGCTGTCTTGATTGGGACGGAGCCGAGGCGGACTTTTGCGAATTGATGATAATTGGCTGCGTAGTCGTTTTGACAGTTCGTGGAACAACGTTGTTCTGGATCCTGTNGGGCTGGCTACGTGACGCGGTTTGTGACGCTACCGGAGCGTCGGCTTGCAGACCGCGGNTCAGGCGCAGAACCGTGCCAGGCCTGATACGGCGGACGTCAGTAATATTGTTGAGGTCCTGCAGCTCTGCGACACGTACACCAGTACGACGAGAGATCGCATAAAGGCTATCGCCCGACTGCACGGTGTACGTTTCACCAGAACTGGTGGGCTGACGAGGAACTGCTATCGGATCGCGACGCGGCTCAAAGCGTTCTGCTCTGATTGGTGCTCGTTCGGACGAGCCATTCAAAACCAAAACCTGGCCCGGCTTGATAACGTTGCTTGATAGCCCATTAGCTTGCTTCAACTGATCAACAGTGACGCGATGTCGACGCGCTAACTGGTACAAGGTATCGCCACGCTGCACTGTGATCGACGATGATTGCGGCGCGTTCGTAAGCGGTGCACTTGCTGCTTGTTCGCGCCCAAAGGAGACATGATTTGGCGTTGAGGCATTNGNTTGTCGATAGTTGTTCGAAGTTGGCTGAGATNCCAAATCCGCNGATGCTTGATTTCTCACNGCAGGCTTATANTGCGCNGGCTCGTAGGGCTGCTCGTTCANGGCTGGAGCGGCGTCGGCCAGTCGAGAAGATTGTACGGAGCCAGTTGTTGTTGGAATGCTCTGATTGAAGTCCGAGCTTGTGTTTGATGAAACATCAGGCCGTTGCTCAAATAGCGAACCGTNGGAATGAATTGGNTGAGTNGGCACATCGAGATNATTAGACTTGTAGCCCAGGCTATTCCCACCAAATCGGCTGAAATCTGCACTGCAGGCTGCGAGACCAAANCCGGCGGCAAAAACNGCTGCAGAGCTTAGGAGCCATCTACCCTTNCGAAGTGATGGTCGGTTACGCGATGCAAAAACCATAATNTACCTCATTTACTCTGCCANCGANCTAANGGGATTAAAGTAAACAGAGCGTTAACGCATTTGGCTGGCTTGCTTCGAACCGTGTCTCTAACTCCAGACAGATCAACTGTGCGCGAACAAATTTATAGAACGGTAACAGTTAGCTAGAATGTCCAGTCAAGACAGAGCNNTCAGACCTGTCACGCGGACACGTCCTTGCAATTNCCCANCTTAGANAAAACTAGCGCGTGATTATGGGCGCAGGACGGCTATCCTTTGACCGTGCCGTGGCAGTCAATACAAAAATTGTGACTGCAGCTCTNCTGCCGGGAAATANTATCTCGCGGCTTCGACNCACTTCGACGAGTGGAGCGCCCGACAGAAAAGCTACTAGGAAAAGGCGTGTTCCAATGGTTCGAGCAATTCGTTTGACGTCAGATCTATTGATAACGGCGTGACTGATATGTAGCCGTTGTAAATCGCCCAGAGATCAACGTCTTCAGGCGGGTTCGAGAGCTTCCGNCCAAACCCGAGCCAATAGTAAGGTTGTCCCCAACTGTCGAGACGCTCGTCGATTGCCAGCGTTGATTGATCCCGCCGTCCCTGCTTGGTGATCTTAATACCTTCGATATCATCCGGTGCTCGGTCCGGAAAGTTGATGCTNNTAAACGTCTTTGGCAACCATTCCTGAGCAAGCAGTGTTTTTATAATCTCNGGCGCGTGTCNGCGCGAAGTTTCCCATTCAGGCGCTCGGCCTTCGCGGAAACCAACCGACTGGCTCAATGCGATTGAGCGAATACCAACTAGNGTACCTTCAAATGCGGCAGCAATCGTACCTGAGTAGGTTACATCTTCAGCAACGTTCTGCCCCTGGTTCACACCAGAGAGAATGAGATCGGGGCGCTGATCATACATGATGCGTCGCGCTGCCATAATCACGCAGTCTGTAGGAGTGCCTGACACAGCAAAGGTGCGTTCATCTATCTGGCGCATCCGCAGTGGGTCTCGCAACGAAAGGGAGTGTCCGGCACCACTATGATTGTTCTCCGGTGCCACCGTCCACACCTCATCCGAGAGGCTCAACGCGATATCTTTAAGAGCGGCTAGTCCGGGAGCTTCAATCCCATCGTCATTGGTGATCAGAATTCTCATGTGGGCTCCACGCTCAGTTCTCAGATCGCGATAGCATNGTCTTACCGCCCATATAAGGCTGCAGAACGTCCGGGACCATGATAGATCCGTCAACTTGCTGATAATTCTCAAGTACGGCAATCAACGTTCGACCAATGGCCAATCCAGAACCATTGAGTGTTGTTACGTAGCGCACAGTCTTACTGTCTTCCTCGCGATAACGAGCGCCCATTCGTCGTGCTTGGAAGTCGCCACAAACTGAACAGCTAGAGATTTCGCGATATGCATTCTGCCCAGGCAGCCAAACTTCGATGTCGTAGGTCTTGCGTGATGCAAATCCCATATCGCCAGTGCAAAGCAACATAGTCCTGTATGCCAGTCCAAGGCGCTTTAGAATCTCCTCTGCGCAATTCGTCATGCGCTCATGTTCTTCNAAACCTTGTTCCGCTGTTGTGATTGATACCAGTTCGACCTTGGAGAACTGATGTTGGCGGATCATGCCGCGCACATCACGACCAGCAGAACCGGCTTCGGAGCGGAAGCACGGTGTCCAAGCCGTATAACGCTTTGGGAGGTCAGCAGCTGGGTGTATTGTTTCGCGAGCTAGGTTGGTTAGCGAAACTTCCGCAGTTGGGATCAACCAAAAACCATCGTCCGTGTGAAATAGATCCTCCGCGAACTTTGGAAGGTTAGCTGTTCCATATGCTGCATGGTCTCGGACCAGCAATGGAGGATTGACTTCAGTGTAGCCGAACTCAGTAGTNTGCACNTCTAGCATGAACTGAGCCAAGGCGCGCTCAAGACGCGCGAGGTGACCTTTAAGAATAACAAACCGTGCGCCTGAGATCTTGGCAGCCGTTTCAAAGTCCATCAGGCCAAGTTTCTCACCTAGCTCGAAATGTTCTTTCGGTTCGAAATCAAATTTCGGCGGCTCACCGTGTGTCCTGACGAGGGCATTGTCATTTTCATCGGCACCCTGAGGAACTTCGCTTAGTGGTATATTTGGAATGGCGGCTAGCTCGGTCTCAAGAGCCGCATTGAGATCACGTTCGGTCTGCTCACCATCCTGGATAAATTGCTTAAGATCAGCAACTTCGGACAGCAGCTTTTGCGCGGTCTCCTCATCCTTGTTCGCCTTTNCNTTGCCAATCTCCTTCGATGCANCNTTGCGTCGAGATTGGGCNTCTTGCAGCTTNGTNAGGTGNTGNCGTCGTTCTTCGTCCATCTCNATGAGCTTAGCCGACAGTGGNGACAGNCCGCGCGAAGCCAACCCNTTGTCGAAAACCTCNGGATTCTCACGAATCCATTTCATGTCGAACATCAGCNTCACCTTAAGCTGGTCGGTTTATTAGCGGTTGTTGAGCATGATCGCGCTTAGGGATCAATACGGCTTATTCGCGTAACAATTGGCTGNGCTGTCTTANGAACCGTTGTTGCTTAGCTCAGGAATTCGTATCCGCATCTGATTCGTNATCGGACATGGCCTCTGCTCGCTTTTTCTCGACGAACATGACTGCGAAGATCGATAACTCGTAGAGAGCCAACGTCGGGAGAGCCATCGCGATCTGGCTAATCGGATCCGGCGGTGTGAGGATGGCAGCTGCCACGAAAACACCTAGNATAGCCCAGCGCCGTTTTTCCCTTAAAAGGTCAGCAGTTAGAAAACCAGCGCGGGCGAGTAAAGTTACGACAACGGGCAGTTGGAAGATGATTCCAAATCCCATTATCAGCGTCATAATGAGCGACAAATACTCGCTGACTTTAGGTAACAGTTCAATCGCAGCCTGTTCGCCAGAGCCCTGTTGCTGGAACCCCACCGAAAATTGAACAAGCAGGGGCATAGCAATGAAATAGACAACGCAGGCACCAATGAAGAACAGGATTGGCGTCGCAAACAGATAGGGCTTGAACGCATCGCGCTCATTAGTATATAGCCCAGGAGCAATGAATTTGTAGATCTGAATAGCTACAACTGGAAACGATAGAAAGGCAGCGCCAAATAAACCAAGCTTCACCTCGGTAAAGAACTTTTCCAGCAAATGCGTGTAAATCGTTCTGGCGTTGTCCGGCCCCACAACTGATGTGAACGGCCACAATAGGATATTGAAGATCGTCCCCGCGAAACCAAAGCAAACAACAAACATTATGAAAAAGGCGACGAGCGAATAGANCAATCGCTGGCGCAGTTCAATAAGATGATCCATGAGCGGTGCTTTGGATGCATCGATATCGTCTTGGCCGTTTCGCTCGATTTCAGCGGTATCGCTCACGTTGAAGCTCCGGCCTTTTNCGGCTGACGCTCATCAGCAACATGTGCGTCTGCTTTTCCGTCTTGGCTTGAGAGGGTATTGCTAGTCTCGACCGTTTCAGTGCTTTGCTGCTCGTCTGCCCCGTTTGGTTTTTCCTGCGCAGTCGCCGCCTCTTCGGCATTNGCCTTCTCAGCTTCAAGNACCNNACGGTTGTGCTGCTCTAACNAGTCTTCGCCAGCCTTTTCTGCCTCACTACTTTCGGCATCGNTCTGATCGCCGTACTCTCGCTTCATCTCGGCATCCAGCTTGGCGTGCTCTTTATCAAGATCGCGCCGCACTTCATCCAGCTCTCGCATTTCCTCGTCAAAGCCGTCACGCACATCTCTCATCGTGGACGTTGCTTCGGACTTTAGATCTTGAAGATCGTTTTTAACCTGTTCGAACTCTGTGTCCTTGATGGCATCATCGAACTGGCTTCGAAAATCCTGNGCCTGACGCTTTATCATCGCGACGAACTTGCCGATTGTGCGCAGCATAGCCGGAAGCTCTTTNGGTCCGACAACCAAAAGCGCGATGACCGCCATCACAAATAATTCGGCCCAGCCAATGTCCAGCATACATTCGTCCTACGCGTGTCGGATCACCGTAATGCTCCGCTAGTGACGCGCTAAGTTACCAAGAGTTCAACGACAAAATTACAGCTGCTAAAGCTGTTCAATGANCGTATCCAGCTCACCTCTGCAACTGATGAACTAGCTGGCTTTTGTTGTTTCAGATGTTGTGTTTTCAACNGGCTTTTCAGCAGATTCTTCGATCGCTTTGTTTTCGGCTGTGTCCGTCTTCGTGTCGTCGGACATACCTTTTTTGAAGTTCTTGATGCCTTTTGCGACATCACCCATCAGTTCCGGGATGCGACCACGACCAAACAGCAAAATGACGATTGCAAGCACAATCAACCAATGCCAGATGCTAAACGTTCCCATTCGCCAACAAACTCCCTTTGTAATTCCNTCGATACGCCTCCACGCACCGAAAGCAATTATGGGCCAGCCTCTGTCTATGCCGACAATTTGCCGATCCAAGCGTCACTAGGCACCACTTGCATTGCTGCAACTATCGCAGATTGTATCCACATGGGCAAGGCGGCAACCGATGTCAACTTCAACCTTCGTCGCGGCCATTACAAAACATTAACCTATTGATTCCTGGTCAAAGATTAGAGTTCCTTCAGGGTCGACCAAAATCGAAACATCATCNCCCGGGCTCGGCGCCCTAGCCTCTCGCACTAAACTTGTTAGAGGTTTCTCAAGGCCGGAGATTGCGATTGTAAGTTGTGCGAGGTCGCCCTGGAAACGCGTACCCAGCACTCGCCCTGGCACTCCTTCACTGGATTTTACCGTTCGGACGGCTCGTCTCCGGATCCCCAGCAAAACTGCCCGGTTGTCGTCATGCCCTTTGGCATCGAACTTCCCAAATGGCGTTTCTATTACACCGNTNGTGACCACAGCCGGCACTTCGTTAATCTCTGAGAACAGCCTGGCCACAAATAGATCAGCTGGCTCATGATATAGATGTTCGGCCGAACCGATCTGGATAAGCTGACCACCACGCATGACTGCGATACGATCTGCCAAGCGCATGGCTTCGTCAGGATCGTGCGTTACAATCAGACTTGTTGACCTTGTCTCCTTCAGTAGCTCCCTAGTTGTCTGGCAGAGCATCTCGCGAAGATATACATCGAGGCCAGAGAACGGCTCATCCATTAGCAGTACCGCCGGTCTCGGTGCTATGGCTCTCGCCAAGGCTACGCGCTGCTGCTGCCCACCCGATAGTGTGTGTGGATAGCTGTTCGCATAGCGCTCAAGCCCTACTCGGACCAATAAGGCGTATGCCTCTTCCGCTGCCAATTCGCGCTTCAGGCGTTTTAGTCCATANGCCACATTCTGAATTACGGTCAGATGCGGGAACAGTGCAAAATCCTGGAACATCAGTCCGATATTGCGGCGATTGGGTTCTACAAATACGNCAGGTCCCGCCACTTCCTGATTTCCTAGCAGGACGCTGCCACTAGTGGGCCTGTCAATACCTGANGCTAGCCTCAGCAGCGTCGTCTTTCCNCAACCAGANGGNCCGAGCAAGCAAACNATCTCGCCAGGCTCTACTTCAAAGCTCACCTNTTCAACNGCTTGGATATCTTCAAACNGCTTACCGATCCGATCAAACCTGAGACTTGTNGCAAACGAGACAGCAGCCCGGTTCCCAGGGCTGCGTAAGAGTGGTTCAGCCTNTNGTGATAGGCCTAGCCGCCGTTGAATCTCGTACAGAAAGCTCACTNGTTAGTACTCTCATTCATGCGTGGCTAGACACACTGTTTGGCAGCGTATTACCCGACAGATTTTTTCTGAGCTTCGGTCTCGTCCCGCTCGGCAATCAATTCGGATTCATCTTGCTCGTCGCTCAATTCGCCCTCGATAAGGTTGAGTTCCGGCTCATCGTTGTCGGTGTCTTCCTCTTCCAACGACAACTCATCCGGCATTAACGCAGCGAGTTCTTTGGGTTGCGGAACTCTGAAGTTGGGTGGAAGAGCGGCATCTAACAACCCAGCTCCCTTCAGCTCTCCTAAACCAGGTAATTCAGCTAAACCATCCAGCCCGAAATGCAGCAAGAATTCATCGGTTGTACCATAAGTCAGGGGCTTGCCTGGTGCCCTACGACGCCCCCTTGGCTTGACCCATCCGATTTCCATTAGAGTATCCAAGGTGCCTTTCGAAATGNAAACGCCTCGGACTTCTTCAATTTCTGCTCGGGTTGTGGGTTGATGATAAGCAATAATAGCCAATGTTTCTAAAGCGGCCCGAGAAAGTCTTCGCTCTTCGACGATCTGGCGTTCCATTAAGTAAGCCAAATCCTCGGCTGTTCTAAACGACCATCGACCTGCCACTCGGACGAGATTGACGCCACGGTCGCTGTACTCGGCCTGCAGCTGCTCCATCAGAGGTAACAAATCTATATCTTCTGGTAGACTTTCGGCCAATTGCTTCAGTGTTAAAGCCTTGTCGGACGCAAATAGCTTAGCTTCGATCACACGTAACATTGAGCGATCTGGGGAAGGCTNCGGTGCATCTTGCGTCGCATCCTTGGCTAGACCAGTTGCTAGCTTCCGCAAAGCATCCACGCTCTCCTCGGCTGACTGTGGCGCAGCGCTGCCAACGGCATGCTCTCCGCTCAAAGCACTCACACCATCCTCGATCGCACGATTGCTGTTGTTAGGNGCNTTGCTCGCAATCGGCTCCTGAGCNTCAGGTTTTGAAATCTGTGTCACTCTTTGACCTGTTCCCACAACGCGCCGGCTTCTTTACGGAGCACATAAATTGCTCCAAATGGCTTATCCTGGCGCAACTCAACTAACCCTTCACGGGCCATCTCCAAAGCCGCACCTAAGGAGCTCGCGATCACAGTTCGCACTGCTTCAGGATTTGTAAGATACTGTCGCAAACATCGATCGAGCTGCAGCCAATCTCCTGATATTTGACCAACGAGACGCTGAAGTTGATTTCGTGCCTGCTTGATTGACCAAACCTGCCGACGCTTGACGACATGAACGCGTGGGATCGTCTGCTTCCGCTGCTCAGTGTAGGCCTTCAAAAGATCGAACAGCTCTGCCGTAAACTGGCTATCTCGACGTGTTGTGACAGCTTCCGGACGACCTCGCACGAACACATCTCGGCCGAGCCGTTTGCGCGTCATCAGCTTTGCCGCTGCATCGCGCATAGCTTCTAGCCGCATCAGACGGAAGGCCAATTGTTGCGCCAGTTCCTCGCCACTTGGTTCGTCTTCGGCCTCTTCGTCTCTGGGTACTAACAGCTTAGACTTTAGAAATGTGAGCCAAGCAGCCATAACTAGATAATCAGCAGCCAACTCCAGCCGTAGTTTCTGCGCTTGATCAACAAACGCGAGATATTGCTCCGCTAATGCGAGCACTGAGATATTCGAGATATCAACTTTCTGGGTTCTTGCCANGGCCAGCAACAAATCCAAAGGGCCTTCGAAACCGGCAACGTCGACAATCAACTCGTTGTGCTGGNCAGCAACCTCACTTCTGACAGGATTGTCCCAGGTTTCCTCAACGACTTGCCCGTTCAAAACACCATCCCACACAGCAAGAGCGGCAGACTTAACCTGCGCGCAATGATATTGACTACCAATCANTTCGGTTACACGCGATTCATCGCAGTTCTTCCAGGAATTCACTTACCTGCGCGCGCAACTCGTCGATATCCGGTGGACAAACGTCCTTTCTGACAATGGCACATGCTGCAAGAAAGCGCTCTAAAGAGCGACCAGAAAGGTTTCCAGCCTGATCCGCTACTGCTTTCATCTCATNTAAGTTGCCATNACAATGCAATNCAAGATCGCAACCAGCCGTGCGCGCTGCTAGCGCACGCTCACCAACGTCTCCACGCAAGGCAGACATGGAAAGATCGTCTGTCAAAAGGAGGNTGTCAAAACCNATGGCATCCCGAACTATTGAGCCAATAACGCGTTCAGATGTTGTTGCCGGCATTGTTGAATCGACGGATGTGTAAACCACATGNGCCGTCATGGCGGCTGGCAGATCTNTCAAAGCTCGAAAAGGTGCAAAATCTGTCGTGACGAGTTCATCAATTTCCGTCTCGACGATGGGCAACGCCTTGTGACTGTCGACCTNGGCGCGTCCATGTCCTGGCATATGCTTAATGACAGGAAGAACGCCCGCCTCCATATAANTTTTTGCAACAATTCTACCGAGATCGACCACNAGCGNNAGCTCTCTACCGTANGCTCTGTCTCCGATTACGTCATGGGCACCTTCCACTGGTAGATCCAAGCACGGTGCACAGTTTGTATTAATGCCCAAGTCACGAAGCTCTGCTGCGCAAAGGCGTGTTGCAAGAGCCAGCGCGCGGGTAGCTTTCTTAGCATTCGTTGCGAATAGTTCACCATAGCGTGCAGCTGCGGGGAATTCGGTCCAATGAGGTGATCTAAGGCGTTGAACCCGCCCGCCTTCGTGATCGATTGCGACTAAACAATCAGGACTGCCAATTGCCTCTCGCGCATCCGATATGAGCTTGCGCAGCTGATCCGGTGCCTCGACGTTACGTGCAAATAGGATTAACCCGGCCGGGCAGACCTCTTTCAGAAATCTGCCTTCCTCTGGACGAAGCNAGGTGTCTGCCAGACCAACGATTAGTGCTCTGTGCATAGCCTGAAATTCAGTATGCCGCGACCCAGCAGCCCGTGTATCCTGCTGACTTGAGCCGATTGCAAAGTTGACCAGCTGCTTGCTTCGAAGCCGGTGGACCAACAACAGCCCGATACATCACACCNAAACCACGCGACGTCAGATCGGTTCGGCGAACATCGGGGACTTTAGTGCTCAGAATTGACGTGTATTTTTGTTGCAGGTCCGCAAAACTCGTTAAGGCATCGATGCGACTGCGCTTAGTAGATAACACAGCGACGTAGCCATTACCGCCTGAACCGGCAGATACTGCTGAGACAGCAGCTCTAGCTGGCTGCACACGTTGTCTCGCTGTCTGCTGCTGGTTGGGCACTACTCGCTGCACATTGGCAGTTGCAATCCCTGGTGTTAACACTGCCGGTGACACAGCAGATGCGGTTGTGAACTGCGGCTTTGTAATTCCAGATCGAACCGGCAATGGCGGGAACTTGGAATTTCGCCGGCGTACAGTCGTCGGAGTCGCGGTCTGAGCTGTACTGGCAACCTGCGCAGGCTGTTGGGGTTGGATCTGTGGTTGCAAAGCTTGAGTTGCAGGCGGCACTCGCGTACTCGGCGCGGAGGTTTCTTTTGCACTCTCCGNAGATGATGGCTGCACCGGGGGTAAGACGCCACCGCTCACGATCATACCAGGTACGGGACTAGCTGAAGCGACCTGCGCTTCCTGCTGCGCAGCTTGTGCCGGCTCCACTTGGGGCGTTTGCGAAGCTGAGCGCTCATTATCCGATGCTTCTGGAATAACAAGTCTTCCGTCCGGTCCAACTTCTAGCGTCGACACTGATCGGACTCTATTGCCAACATTTTCTTGGCCGGTACTACCAGCGCCACCCAATTTCCCCAGTATTTTACTGTCTTTATTGTCGAAGCTTCTGCCACCAGCATTCGCTGGTTGTTCTTTGTCAGCGTTTGTCGATGCGGCAACAACAGGGGTGCCAGCCTGCTTCGGCTGATTGCTAAATAACGTGTTGTATCCGTAAGCGAAACCGCCTCCAACAACAATTGCACTCACGAGGGCTCCCGCGATGATCAACTTGCGACCAGTGCCGCTCTCTTCCTCATCGTAGTAATCGTCGTAGTCTTCATCACTCTCATCGGCATAGCCATCTGCATGCTGTGTTACCGCACCGGTCTGCAGACTTTGCGGTATGCCATCATAGCCGCCGTTTCCTCGCTGGTCGGCAAACTGCCCGCCGGGTGCTTGAGAGCCAAGGTCCGAATTGACATCCCACTCCTGCTGTGGCGGGACATAGCCAGGATCACCAAACTGCGGGCGTCCAGTTTGCGTCACCCCCGCTGGCATATAATTGCCGAGGTCGTAGAGCCCAGAATCCGCAGCGTCTGAGGGATTTGCAAACTGCTCGTCAGTCGGCCTTTGCCAGTTCGTATTAGGATCGTGATCAAATGACGAAGGTCGAAATTTATCATACGACTGCGGGGAAGGCTGACCAAGAGAACTATAGTTAGTTTGAGGATCTTGCGGTGGCGGCTGGGTAACAGGTGTGTCGAAAGGTGAGTAGTTTGGCTGAGGTCTACCATCTGCAGCATGCCTTAACGGCTGTGCCGATTGGGCAGTTGGCTGGCCATAGTCAGAATAACCAGGATGCTGCGGGTGAAGAGGCGGCTGTTGTTGCTCCAAGCCGTTGTAATAGGGGGCAGCTGTTGGTTGGTTATGAGCAAACTGAGGCTGTGCAGGAAACTGACCAGGCTGAGCCTGAGCTGGTTGCTCGTGGTATCCCTGTCCTGGCGCTCCAAAGCCATTGTCCGGCGCACCAAATTGCTGGCCGACGTAATCACCCTGCCCCAACTCCTGCCAAGCATCATGTGTCCGACCAGATGCCTCCGGCTGATGAACTGGCCTCTGTTGCTGCCATTGTGGCACCTGGCGATTTGGACCGCTCGACCGCGTCATGTAGTGTAATCCTTATGCCCCGTGCCCTTGGTCTTCCCGACTCGCAGCTTAGCGCATCTCTAGTGGTGCTTGCACGCCCAGAATATGCAATCCAGAGGATATAACTTTCTGCGTCGCAAGAACCAGTGCAAGCCTTGAGGCTGTGACCTTGACGTTGTCAATTTGACTAAATCGTAATTGTGGCAAATCATTGCCTCGCGCCCATTGATGATGAAAAGCTGACGCTAAATCATAGAGATAAAATGGCACGCGATGCGGTTCCCGTTCCCGGGCAGCGCTTTCCACGACCCTTGGGAAACGGGCGATTTCGCGGATCAAAGCCCGCTCACCGACATCATACAGGAGGGTTAAGTCAGCATTTCTCACACTATCCGAGTTTTTGGTCAGTTCTGGGAACGTCTCTGCTGCCACCCTGAAAACTGACTCTGCTCGGGCATGAGCGTATTGAACGTAGAAAACAGCATTGTCTTTTGACTGCTCAACCACCTTGGCCAGATCAAAGTCTAGCGGTGAATCATGCTTGCGCATCATCATCATGAAGCGTACGGGATCGCTCCCGACTTCATCGACCACATCTCGCAGCGCAACAAATGTGCCGGCGCGCTTTGACATCCTGACCGGTTGGCCGTCACGTAGGACTTTGACCAATTGGGTGACTGGCGTCTCAAAGTTCGCGGAATTGTCGGAAAGCGCCTCAACGACCGCTTTCAAGCGTGGGATGTAGCCGACATGGTCAGCACCTAACACGTTGAAGTATAGCGAAAAGCCTCGTTCTATTTTATTGAGATGATAGGCAACGTCGTTTGCAAAGTACGTGTAGCTTCCGTCAGACTTCTTAAGCGCGCGATCCATATCATCGCCAAAATCTGCAGACCGAAACAAAGTCTGTTCGCGGTCTTCCCACTCATCATCTTCGTGGCCGAGTGGTTTCGGCAAGCGCCCCTCATAAATCAGAGACTTTTTCCGCAACAGCTCTATCGCTTCAGCTACTTGATCTCTTTCGGCTGTCGATAGTGAACGCTCTGAAAAAAACACGTCGTGCTGAACATTTAGTGCAGCTAAATCATTCTTAATTTCACTCAGTAGCGCTTCGATAGCGCTGCTGCGGGCAATATCCAGAGCTTCATCTGTGGGCATGTCTAGGAGGCTATTGCCGTACCGCTCTACTAGTACCTGCCCGATGGCTTTCATGTACTCACCCGGGTAGAGACCTTCAGGGATCTCACCGATAGTCTCGCCCAAAGCTTCCCTGTATCTCAGCAGTGCCGACTGCCCGAGCTTATCGACCTGTGCGCCGGCATCATTCATATAGTACTCGCGTGATACATCGTAACCTGCAAATGCAAGCAAATTAGCGAGCGTATCGCCGAATACTGCGCCGCGGCAGTGGCCTATGTGCATTGGTCCGGTGGGATTGGCGGAGACATATTCGACCTGAGCGCTCTTGCCTTTGCCTAGTTCTGATTGTCCATAGGTCGTCTTGTTGGCCAGAACTGTGCTGATTAGCCGGCACCATACGTCACCTGACAGTGTTAGATTGATAAAACCAGGCCCAGCAACATCGGCCTTGGTGAAGTCTGTTTGGTCGAGCAGCTTGTCAGCGATCAATTGCGCCAAGTCCCGAGGTTTTGCCTTCGCTCGCTTTGCCAAAACCATGGCTGCATTGGAGGCTAAATCGCCATGACTAGGGTCGCGAGGCTCTTGGATATCCAATCCAGAAAGCTCAATATCTTGGGCGAGACGGCCTTCCTGCTGCAACGCCAGAAGGGCCTGCCGCACCGCTTCGCCAGCTAATGCGAAAATATTCATTGTCACTTCCTGGAATCAAACTGGTTTATCGATCGCCAAACCGCAAAGTTCGTTAGGTTTACAAAATGCGGGATCCGGTGGGCTTCGGCGCTGGCGAGTTAGCGTAGTTCCGGCGTAACGTCAAACAGCCGCTGATGCTCAGAAATCGCAAAACGATCTGTCATACCTGCTACGAAATCCCCAATGCGACGCTGGCTCGAACGTTCATCGAGAGCTTCAAATCCTTGCTGCCAGGGTGGCGGCAACTCCTTGATAGCCCAGGTATATCGCCCAACCAGATCACAAACGATCTGCTCCGCGTCACCCATCACATGCATGACGACATCGTTATGGTAAAGATTGGCGAATAGAAAGGTTCTCAGGTCGTCGAGCTGCGCCTGCATTTCGCTTGAGAAGCAAACTGTTTGAGAATCTGCGTTTCGAATATCCGCGGGCTCCTTTGGTGCCAATACCGCTAGCCGACGACGACTCTCCTTGACTGCATCAGATATGATCATTGCAATGAGCCGCCGTGTCACCTGGTAGGCGGCCTTCACTGCATCACCTGCA
This sequence comes from Filomicrobium sp., assembly GCA_002689605.1. Classification (GTDB taxonomy): domain Bacteria; phylum Pseudomonadota; class Alphaproteobacteria; order Rhizobiales; family Hyphomicrobiaceae; genus Tectiglobus. The sequence continues at coordinate 5,808 of NZGY01000096.1, read as the reverse complement.
GCATTAATCTCGTTTGTGTCTAGCAAAGGAAGAATTAAGGCTACCTGCCGCAAATCATCAGGTACAATCAGGCCTGCTCTGAGACCGTCATCAATGTCATGCGTATGCCAAGCGATATCGTCTGCTATGGCCGCAACTTGAGCTTCACCAGACGCGAAGCTACCCAGTTGCAGATCCATCTTCGTCTCAAACTCGCGGACAGCATGCGTAAATCTACGATCACCCAAGCTATCACCCAATGCTGGTGGCCCGTTGTGCTTGGCCAATCCCTCCAGGGTCTCCCACGTTAGGTTTAGCCCATCAAATCCGGCGTATTTCCTTTCCAGGCTGGTTACAATTCTAAAGCTCTGGACATTGTGATCGAAGCCACCGCTGTCGGCCAGTGCAGTATCCAAGGCACGCTCGCCAGCATGGCCAAAAGGAGGATGACCCAGGTCATGGCCTAAGGCGATTGCTTCGGCGAGGTCTTCGTCCAGACAAAGTTGGCGGGCGATTGTTCGAGCAATTTGCGCAACTTCAAGGCTGTGCGTCAGCCGTGTTCGGTAGTGATCCCCTTCGTGGCAAAGGAACATTTGGGTCTTATAGGTTAGCCGGCGAAATGCTGTTGAATGGAGAATTCTGTCTCGGTCACGCTGAAGATCATTTCGTGTCGGACAGGCCGGCTCCTGATATACCCTGCCGCGGCTAGGCGCTTGTGATGCTGCATAAGCAGCTATTTCTCGCGCGCCTGGACGCAGCTGTTTGCCATATTGGAATTCGGACTGAGACAAGGCTATGGTCATCATGATCCTCGTATCGTGTCTATGCCGAACCCTTCGGGGTTGGCGAAGTCTCCACGTGCTACTACATTCTACATTGAGATTCTGAGGGTAATACAATAACTGGAATGGCCTTCTGGCCGAAATCTGAGCGAACCCACATGACAGATTCAGCAACTCCGATCACGATGTCGCAAAGTGCCGCCCGCCGGATTAACGAGATCACGGCCGATGAACCTACAAATAAAATGCTCCGTGTGAGTGTAGAGGGGGGTGGCTGTTCTGGTTTCCAGTACAAGTTTGATCTCGTCTCAGGAGCAGAAGACGATGATCTTGTTATCAACAAAGACGGTGCCACAGTTCTCGTGGACTCGATGTCGCTTCCATTCTTAGCTGGCTCGGAGGTCGACTTTGTTGATGAATTGATAGGCGCGATGTTTCAGATCAAGAATCCTAACGCAACCGCATCTTGCGGCTGCGGCACCAGCTTCACAATCTGATAGCTAGCCATGAAGATCGCTACCTGGAACATCAATGGCATCAAAGCCCGCAATGACGTCTTGTTGCGCTGGTTCGATGAGGCGGCACCTGATGTTGCTTGTCTGCAGGAAATCAAAACTGTCGACGAAGGGTTTCCGAGCGATGTCTTCGAGGCCAAAGGCTATAATGTTGTTGTCCACGGACAAAAGAGCTTTAATGGGGTTGCTGTTTTATCAAAGCTGCCTTTGGAAGATGTGCGCAGAGGCCTGCCGGGTGACGATAGCGATGTGCAGTCCAGATATTTGGAAGTTGTCGTTTCGACACCAGACACGAGTGTTGCTCGCATAGCTTGCATATACTTACCAAATGGCAACCCAATAGCGACGGAGAAATTTCCTTACAAACTCAGCTGGATGGAGCGGCTTGAGCGCCACGCCACAGAGCTTCTGGAACTGGAAGAGCCGTTGCTTCTAACTGGGGACTACAATGTTATTCCGGAACACGAGGATTGTACGTCACCAGAAGCCTGGGCAGATGACGCGCTATTTCAACCTGAAAGCCGAAGTGCTTTCAAAAGATTGAAGAACCTTGGTTTCTTAGATGCTGTACGAGCCTGCGAACCGGCCCATCATACCTACACATTTTGGGATTATCAGGCCGGCGCGTGGCAAAAAAATAATGGAATTCGGATAGATCATTTACTCTTATCGAGCCAGGCTGCCGACAAATTAATCACTGCTGGAATAGACAAGCATACACGCAGCTGGGAACGTCCATCGGACCACGTTCCGGTATGGGTTGAACTAGACGCCTGAGAATTCAAGTAAGACCACAGTGATTGCTCTGCTTTCCGACCTTGGCGTCACCCACTGGGTTCGGAATAGAGCATCGCGTAGGCAGCCGAGTAGCACTTAATCTTAGTCGCCTTTATTGACGTCCCGGCCCTGCACATTGCGATACGATTTCCCCGTAGCGCCGTACTGAAATTGCACATTGCCGCTGTTCGATGAACCGCGATTTTCGGACCCTGCCGTCAGAGGCCCGGCCTCAATCCTTTGGACAGTCTCACCGTTTGCGCAAACACGAACCGGACTGGCGTTCAAACTGCTGAGCGCATCTTCACCATGGCGCGACCGTGTTCGGCCATACTTGTTACGCCACGTCGCCACCAAACCACTTACAGCTTGCCTTGTTCCAATAGTTGCGCCGCAGAATATGTTCTGGTGAATGTCTTCAATCCACACGCGATCTTCTTGCGAAGCGTTTTCTATGGCAACATTAATCAGAGCCAATGCTTTGACTTGATTGCGCTTTATGTACTTTCCCCGCCAATATAGGTCAGCTAAGAACGCTTGTGCTCCGGGATGTCCTTTACGAGAGAGATTGGCAAGCCAGTGAAGAGCGATAGGCACTGATTTCCGCAAGCCCTCACCTGTCAGGCGAAGCTTTGCCAGCTCAAACTGGGCGTTCTCGTCGTTAAAAAAAGTTGCGGAATGATGGAAGTACTCGACGGCCCTAACGACGTCTGGACGTACTCCGATTGCGGGCACACCATCCCGGACGTATTTCGCCAATCGCACGAGAGCAGCTGCTACTCGACGTGCGCGGTGATGGTCAGCCGGATCAATATCTGCATTTTGGTCGACAAACTGCCTCAGCAGTAAAAACGCCTTACCATGATCTGTGTAACGATTATCGTTGTCGGCATAGATACGAGCCAGATAGTAGCGAGCCGGAAATACTTGTTGGTCGCGGGCACGTTGCAGTGCTGGGATTGCTAATTCAAAGTTTCCAGCGCGGAATGCGGCCATGCCCTGTTCAAGAGCAACTCTTGGCGATTTGAACCGCAACTGAGCAGCCGCAGGCACCGTAATCAGTACCATAGCGCCAGCAACCAAAAGTCTAGTGAACAAGGCCAATCGTTCCGATCCCATCTTCGTTATCCACATTCACAACGAATCCAGTCCAGCCGCCCCGATCCGGGTCGGATCGCTATAGAACCTCGGCGTACCCAACAAGTTTAAGCTCACCAATTGGTGTGGAACTTGCCATGCGGGCACTTGCCTTAGTTCTTTGATATGCAACAGAGATATTAGCGGTGCTCGCGCCGCTATCCAACGAGCGAAAAACTGATCTCATTTTGTGGCCCTAAAGTGGCATACATCACTGATTTCGTTGCCGAACCGCAACAGCATGACAATTGCCTGACAGAAGTGCACAGGAGTTTGATGAACAAGGTAGCGATGTGTGCGCCATGAGCCACGATGATTGGAAAACTGAGGCTGCAATAGTTGCTCAAGGCTCATCATCACAGGGGAGCAAACTTGGATATTTACGCAGAGGCCGAATCTTGAAAACCCAATTTAAATCATACCCTTAATCTCCAACGCAGCTGGATTACTCCAAACCTCAGAGATGCCCGAACCAGATAATCAACGATGGCCCGCGCGGTTCTTCGCCGACGAACGCACTGCTGGAACACCAGTTCGCGTTCACCTAAGCGATCGGGGAATTGTGATCAGCGGCACGGCGGATGACGACGAATTGATCTGGCCATATGGTGCCCTGGAGGCTGAGCCACGCGTTAGTCCTGAAGTTCAATCAACTACAATTTCTTACAAATATATGCCGGAGAGTCGGCTGGAAATTGCAATACCTGGATTGGGTGAAAAGCTCAGCCGTTATGCGCCCCAAGTTGTAGCTTCACGCTTCAGTTTGAGCCTGCTGAAATATGTGTTCATTGGAGCGTTCCTGGGTGCGGCCATCTGGATGCTGGTTACACTCTATAATGCACAGCCAGCCCGTTGGATTGCCAGTGCCATTCCGGAGGCGACCCGGCAGTCGCTTGGTCGGTCGGTCATTTCCTCGATGGCGAAGCGCTATCGCGTCTGCAATTCCGCTCCAGATCGCAAATCTGTCGACCTTTTGACGGCAAAACTGGTCGGGTCGACATCGCTTTCAAGCAAACCCAATGTCCTTGTCGTGGATTGGTCGTTGGTCAACGCATTTGCGGCGCCCGGTGGGCAATTGCTTTTGACTAATGGCTTCATACGGGCGGCACGCACGCCAGAGGAAGTGGCTGGTGTACTCGCTCATGAAATCGGCCACAGCATCGAATTGCATCCCGAGGCAGGAATTGTTCGCACCGTCGGAATTGCGGCGGCCCTCGATCTGATCATGGGCGGAGGTGGCGGCTTATCTGGCATCGGAAACCTGCTTCTGCGAAACCGCTATGCGCGCCAAGACGAACGGGCAGCAGATGAGCAAGCGCTGCGCCTGCTCCGAGAAGCGCGGATTAGCCAGTCCGGCCTAATCGATTTCTTTGAGCGGATCGGCCGAAGTCAGAATGGACAAGCTGGCAGCACAATTGGAGGCCTTTTTCAGACCCACCCTTATCCGCTTGAACGTGCAAGCCGTGCCCGCCGCTCCCCAACATACGATGGTCGCCAGGCGCTGACACAAGAGCAATGGCGCGCACTTAAGAAAATCTGCAACGAGACTAAGCCTCTCGGTCAAAAATAGTAAACTCGCCGTTTTCGCGGAGCGGGCGAGGTATCATCGGACCTCTAACAATCCAAGTGCCGGGACCGATCTCAAAACGGCCCGGCCAACCAAAAGCTAGAGATGTGTGCATCCAACGCGTTGGCAATCTACTTGCGTGACTTTTTCTTCGGACCAAAAATGTGATCCCATCCAGCACGGTATGCTGGTGTCGATACGCTTGAAAAGTAGCTAATCGACTCCTGGGATTTGGATTTGCCAGCTGGCTCAGACTTCTTCGCTGAAGTATCTGCCGTTGATGTTTCGGATTTGCTGGTGTCAGCTTTTGCCGCTTCGGATTTTTTCGACGCGGGTTTCGCTGTCTCACCCTTCTTGCTGGCACTCTTTGTTTTTTTGGCCGGTTTGGCGTCGCTCATGTTCAGATCGCTTACTCAGTTGGAATTTTCTCGACACTTGATGAGGAGTAGACTTTGACGCTTGATTTAGTTTTGCGAATTTCGCTTGTCAACGCTGTTAGGCGACTTTCGGCGGCATGGTTAGTCTCACCGGATTTTGCCCGAATACGGTCAGCATTGGCGTATCGGATATCAAAGCAGCAGCGCCAGGCCTACGGTAAGAAGCGACCAAAACCGAAGTTGATAGGATTGTGTCTGCCTTACCTCTGAATAGCAGGCATAGCCCGGCGTTTTGACGATGGTCAAAAGGGGGCTGATCCGCCTAAATGCCTGAACAGCACGTCACGGCAGCGATCCCCCCAGCAGTGGACCAGATGTGCTCTTTTTCCCTATGAAACAAACGGGCCACTTTGAGACATGCACCAGACTTCACGTGCGATACTCAACTTGTCCGCTTCGACCAGCAACAGACATTGATCAAATCGTGTTGATGTGTTGAATGAGATACCCGCAGCCTGACAGTCGGACGACGGTCAATGGAGCTTTGTCCACCAAGCCGACGTGAGCCGTCAGCCGAGCAATCCGCAAAACTTGGTGACGGTGTGAATCGCTGAAGGCGGCGTATCCTGGCTGGTGAGAGCCCGCCAGTTCCCTTGAGAGGAGTGATACGCCAT
>NZGY01000095.1 GCA_002689605.1 Filomicrobium sp. | reverse complement strand
GCGAGCGACTTACGCCCCGCCAATGCCTCGCCGGCGCCATGAGTTAGAAGGGAAAACTACATCAGAGCCGAACAGAGCCTTTTTGTCTAAGCGCTGCGAGATGATACACGACGTTTCCGGATCCGAAGTCGTTGCATCAATCCACATGTGTTGACGACCGAGAAACGGGACAATCTCTTCAGCGATAGTCTCAACGGCAGTTGCATCGCTCACGCAGGTCAAGATTGTCGGACACGTTTCGACCATCTGGATCTTTGAACTGACTTGAACTGCCCCTTCATCAACCAACGCATCGACAGCAGAACGAACCCGATGAGCAACCACGCTTACGGTAAGGCCTGCTTTGATGAGGCGGCGTGCCATCCCGCGCCCCATTTTGCCAAGTCCTATGAAACCGACGTCGCTCATCAAATGTCCTTTTCTGCATCACAGACCAAAATCGGCTGGTTCCAAGAAAGCCGGCGAAACTATGTCTCACACTATAGATCGCTCTTCTACGCCCTGGAATTCAATGAAGTTCGCGACTTCGTGTTGTCATATGACTAGAATTGAAGTGCTTGCTGATTACTTAATCGGCCTTCGGACTCATGTCGAAGCGACAAATCCCAAAAAATTCATCCATCTCCCCTTGACCAGGAGAAGAACAATCTCTTATATGTTAATGTAATTAACATTTACATTAAACTTGTAGCAGCGCATGAAAGGGGAAGGCAATCACGGAAGTGGTCGCCAGACTGGACGACTGGGGTCAACCTGCATGGATCGGCGTGATGGTGCTTGGCTTCGTGATCTTCTGGCCGATCGGTCTCGCAATTCTTGGCTATTTGATATGGAGTGGACGTATGGGATGCGGAACAAAAGGCATGAGAAATCGTTGGCAGCAACGCATGGCGGGTAAGTGGGAAGAAAAGATGCATGAATATGGCATGACAGCCAAAGCTTATCAGCCAACGGGCAATCATGCGTTTGATGAGTATCGTGAAGAGACCTTGCGTCGCTTGGAAGAAGAAGCCGAGCAGTTTAAAGGCTTCCTCGATAAGCTCAGCATGGCCAAGGCCAAAGCCGAGTTCGAGCAGTTTATGACAGAGCGCAAGAGCAACGCGTCTGCATCAAACCCGAACGAACCATCATCTGGTGCAGTACCAAGCGCATCACCAGCGTAAACTCGACATTGGTATTTGGCAGGCGGCTTACCAAGCAGCGCATGCCTAAATCGCATTGCAGCATGGAAGCTGAGCCTTCGTTAGAAGCCGAAACCACTGTCTCCTGGCCGGCGCGTCAGATAAAGACCGAGGAGACCTAGCGCAACTGCAATCATTGCACCAGTGAAGATCCTTACACTAAGACCGTTAACTCCGGCGAGAACATCCTGATGTTGGAGTACCGCAGTTATGAGAACCGCCCAAATAACAACCCAGGAGAGACGGCGGAACCAAATCATATCTCTCACTCACGATCGTTCTTCTTGGCCTCATCATAGTCGACATTCATGATCGCCGCGTAGCGCTCCTCAGCCAATTCACGGATTGAGCGCGCGCGCTTAGCCATAAGAAGCATGATCGGCAGCGCCACCGCCGAGATCGCAAAGAACAGCAAAGCAGTTCTGGTCAATCCAGAATAGTAGAATGCAAATGCCAGGATAAGCGGCCACATCAAGAAGTGGCAGGCGAGTGCTGCCCGACCATCATAGCGGTCATATTGCTCCTGCTCTTCTTCCGACAGGCGCTGGCGCAGAAAGTCAAACATCACTCACCTCGAAGCAGATTGGTTGTCCCTTGTGATGGCGTACCGAAACCTCCACCGGTCGGTGTCATGAGTACAACCGCTTCTCCAATAGACAAGTTAGTCTCATCACACCCCTTAAGACGTTCCATCTCTCCCGAATTACGACGCACCCAGTTCTCGCCAACTTTTCCGGGTTCACCGCCATCCAGTCCATATGGGACGACATCTCGATAACTGGTCAGTAGCGTCAATTTCATATCCCGCATGAAGCGAATGCGTCTGTAAGTTCCATCACCAGCTGACCACTTACCTTTACCGCCAGATCCACGTCGCACAGAAAACTCTTCAAGAACGACTGGGTATCGAAGTTCAAGAATCTCCGGATCAGTCAGACGAGTGTTTGTCATGTGGACATGAACGGCGCTGGTGCCATTGAATCCAGGACCTGCAGGCGACCCAGAACAAATCGTTTCGTAGTACTGATAAACATCATCGCCAAAGACGAGATTATTCATTGTGCCCTGGCTTGATCCCATTGCATTGAGTGCAGCAAACAGGCAGTTCGTGACAATCTGACTTGTCTCAACATTGCCTGACATGACCGCAGCAGGATACTCCGGCGCCAACATCGAATTTTGCGGAATAATAAGCTCGATAGGCTTCAGACATCCGGCATTCATCGGAATGGGTTCATCGACCATCACACGGAACACATACAACGTTGCTGCACGTGTCACCGGCATTGGTGCGTTAAAGTTATTCGGTTGGACCGTACTTGTTCCTGTGAAAGCCACCTTGGCTGTTCGCGCTGCCTGGTCCACGCTGATCTTGACCTGAACCTGCGAACCTTGGTCCGTATGGACAGTGAATGCACCGTCCGGCAGCTTTGACAACAACCGTCGCACACTTTCTTCAGCGTTGTCCTGCACGTGCCGCATATAAGCCTGCACCACATCCAATCCAAAGTGATCGACCATCTTCTTAAGTTCGGTCACGCCCTTGGCGTTCGCAGCGACGTGCGCTTTGAGATCGGCAATATTCTTTGCCGGTGAGCGTGCAGGATATTTCGCACCTGTCAGCAACGCATGTGTCTCATCTTCAAGAAACACACCTTCAGCTACGAGCTTAAAGTTATCGACATAGACGCCTTCTTCATCAATATGAATCGCACGAGGTGATGCAGATCCAGGCGTCAGTCCTCCGATATCTTCGTGGTGTCCGCGGCTTGCGACGTAGAACAAGATCTCTTTGCCGGCATCATCGAACACCGGCGTGATCACCGTAATATCCGGCAAATGCGTTCCACCATTATATGGCGCATTCAACATATAGCTGTCGCCGGGCCTCATCTCACCCTTACGCTCACGGGCAATTGTCTCAACAGACTTATCCATTGAGCCAAGGTGCACCGGCACATGCGGCGCGTTGGCAACCAGATCTGTGTCGGCATCGAACACTGCACACGAGAAATCTAAGCGCTCTTTGATGTTGACCGACTGGGCAGTGTTGCGGAGAGCTTCTCCCATCTGCTCAGCAATCGACATGTAGAGATTATTAAAGACTTCAAGCAATACCGGATCGGCCTCAGCGCCCAAAACCTCTCTTGATCTACTTGCGACACGGGTCAGTTGCAGATGATTGCGTGTCGTAAGCTTCAATTCCCAACCGGGTTCAACAATTACGGTCTGATTTGGTTCAATAACCAAGGCCGGACCGCTCAGCCGATGGCCCGGTTCCAATTGCTCACGCAGATAAACCGGAGCATCATGCCATTCTCGGTTGGAGAAAAAGCGCAATTGCTCCTTCGCCACGGGTAAAGCATCACTCGTTTCAGCAAGCTCGCTCTCAGACAAACTAGCACCACCGCCTGATGCTTCGACTTCTATCGCAGAAGCAAAGACTTTCTTTTCCGGCGAGATAAAACCGAACCGCTGAAGATGCTGGTCTTCAAAATCACGTCGCATGATATCGGGCTGATCGAGTACGACCGGCAACGCTGTATCGGTCCCGTCATAGCGCAAATGCAGCCATGTAATTGTCGAAATATCATCTCCGGAAACGCCTTGTTCGACAACCTCGTCTTCGGCAGACTGAGCCATGTCGAAACCATAATCCTCGACACGGCGCATCGTTTCGGCATCAAGCTCCGCCTCAATGGACTGCTCGCGGCTGGCACGTAAATCTGCGAGCCCCATCCCATAACCAGATAGCAGGCCGGATAGCGGGTGGATCAGAACCGTTGTCATGCCGAGTGTGTCGGCGATCATGCAGGCATGTTGTCCACCAGCCGAACCGAAACAGTTGAGCGCGTATTCGGTGACGTCATAACCTCGCTGCACCGAAATCTTCTTAATGGCATTCGCCATGTTCTCAACAGCAATGCGAAGGAACCCGTCGGCAACATCCTCGGCAGAACGACCATCGCCAATCTGCTCTGCCATTTCCTGAAAGGCCAAGCGTGTGGCCTCCTCGTCGAGAGGCTCATCGTTGTTTGGTCCAAAGATCTTCGGGAAGAAAGATGGCTTCAACTTCCCAACCATCAGGTTGGCGTCTGTCACAGTAAGCGGACCACCACGCCGATAGCACTTTGGCCCCGGATTAGCCCCGGCACTTTCCGGGCCAACCCGGAAGCGGCTACCGTCAAAGAACAAGACGGATCCGCCGCCAGCTGCAACAGTATGTATGCGCATCATTGGCACGCGCATACGTACACCTGCAACCTGCGTCTCGAAGCTACGCTCATACTCACCGGCAAAGTGAGAAACATCAGTAGATGTTCCGCCCATATCGAAACCGATGAGCTTCTCAAAGCCGGCGAGTTTTCCGGTCTCGGCCATCCCGACGATGCCGCCAGCCGGACCGGACAAGATTGCATCACGCCCCTGGAACAAGTCAGCTGACTTGAGGCCACCAGACGATGCCATGAACATGACCTGCGGCGCCGCCCCTTCTGCACCCTGCAAGGCGGACGAAACGCGCTGAACATATCGAGATAGAATCGGAGACAGATAGGCATCAGCGACAGTCGTATCACCTCGCCCAACAATCTTGATCAATGGCGAAACGTCATGGCTAGCCGAGACCTGCTCAAACCCGATTTCACGCGCAAGTTCGGCAGCTTGCTTCTCATGCTTAGGAAATGCGTAGGAGTGCATGAAAACAATCGCAACCGAACGAATGCCTTCATTGAAAGCGGCTGTGAGATCACCCCGCAGCTTTTCGAGATCGAGCAGTGTCTCAACCGTTCCATCGGCTAAAACACGTTCCTGCGCCTCAGACACGCGGTTGTAGAGCATCTCAGGCTTGATGATCTCTTTTGCAAAGATATCAGGACGCTCTTGATAGCCAATCTCGAGCTGATCCTTCAAACCTGTAGTTATGACTAGTAAGGTCGGATCACCCTTACGCTCAAGAAGAGCATTAGTGGCAACAGTGGTTCCCATCTTAACTGTAGAAATCTGATCAGCAGGGATCGGAGCATCTGTCGCGACATCTAGAAACCGACGAATCCCCTCAAGAGCCGCATCAGGATAGGCTTCCGGATTCTCAGACAAGACTTTCTGGGCATGGATGTTGCCACTTGGATCGCGAGCAACAACATCGGTGAACGTACCGCCGCGATCAATCCAGAAATCCCATTTGCTCATGTCTTCGCGATGCCTCAATAGCTGTGATCATAGTTGTGTTGGATGTGTGACGGACATTAGCCGTTTCATAAACACTGTGCTAGATTAACGTGCATATCAACCGCATCAAGGGCTTGGCTCCTCAAATACAATTTCTATTGGACAAAATCAGAGCCTACGCCACCTATTGGCACGAGCGACACCTGCGGAATACGGCTCGCGAACCTGGACGCACAAGGTGCAAGCGAACGATCTGACAACACCGCGCGCTTGACCGTCAGGCCGTTTCGGACGATTGCAACTGCACATCACAACACGACTATAGGCCGCTATCTGGCATAACCATCGCCCAAAACACCACGACTTGCCATTCGATTGAAGAAGCTCCTCCGAGGCTTGCGCAATCGCGCAGCGCGACGCCCCCGCTTACTCTTAAAACGCCCCAGGCGTGCTGGCCGAACAAAGCGCCGATTTCGTCGTATCCGCCTTATTCTCGTCCGGACAGCAGCAACCCTACGTATCCTCGGCTCGCGACAAATACTTCTTTCAATTGTCTTCGGACCGCCAAGTGACGAACGCGATGACGTCCCTCTTGGGAAGGTATTGTTACTCAAACGCACGTCGGCTGGTTTGTCTGAGTACCCGCGCCTTGAGACAACGGCCATGTTCGCGAGTGATCAGCTCGTCGACCGGTTCCGATTGGCCCAACATCTGAGACCGGCACTGGGCGGAATTGAGGTTTGCGTCGCTTGTTGGCGACCGCTGAATCATGAACTGGTCTACGCTGCTGCCGTACAGGTTTGCGTTTAGTTGGCGAGTACCGCGAAACCCGACGATCACCTCGTTCGTCGGTTACCGGCCACTTTAAACCACTCGTTGTACGGGAGACAATCAAAGCACTAGTTGTCTCCACGCGAGCGTGTCGGGCTCCGTTGCCTTTACCCGGAGAGGCGCGTTGCGCTCTCAATTCCCGGAGTTGTTTGTCTTGTTGCGAGGTGGTCCTTTGCGCTGTTCCCAGTTTTCGGGACAGGTCGCCGATCTGTCTGTTGGCATCCTGAAGCTCTTGTTGCAACCTGGCGGCCAAACCGCGCTCCCGAGTGAATTCAGCACTGTTGCTGGTCAAGGCAAGCTTGAGGCTCTTGATTTCACTCAGATATCGCGCCTCCTTGCCTCGAAACTCTCGTTCGGCATTGGACTGACTGATAGGTATGAACCAGACAGCACTAGCAGCACTCACAACCGCAATAAAGAATACTGATTAGAATCCGAAACAAAACGTCTTTTTTCTGGAAACCATAGCTTAATGCCCACCTGAACCAACGACCAAAATAGGGATCGCAAGACGAGCGTCACAGCAAAACTCGCAGCAATAAATAGCCACTCGAAGCTTTCTGACTAACTCATGAAAAACTCTAGAAAAACTCTCATTGCTCCGTCAGCCAGGCAGGTAGATTCTTACACAATCAATGCAATATAGAGGCATTCGAGTAACACTATGCAACTCGTAGGAAAAACACTTAGTCCACTTATGACAGAACCTTCTCAAGTCTAGTAACGTCGATAATAGCGGCGGTAGCGCAAGCGCGCATCCTGTCGGCGCTGCCAAGCCATCAGACGTCTGTACTGGTGTAAGGTTCGCGGCCTTCTCACTCGGTAATACCGAATACACGGCTCACCCGGCCAACAACGGACAAACGAATTGACCGTTCCTGGAGGAGCATTCCGCCGCCATCTCGCAATTCTCCGTGCTCTTCGGCGCTGCCACCTCTTTCGCGGATGCCAAGCCCGTCGGTAATCCGCCCTCCTGGCACTTGGTCGTCTTCTCGCTCGCCGTCGCGATCGCTCCAAACTGCCAAACTTCGGATGCGCTTGCGTCTTCCGATTATCATTATCAATTGCAGTTACAGTTCGTGTTCGATGACCAGATCGTGCGCCCGGTTTCGGAGTTGGCAATAAAACTTCGGAAGCCTGAGCACGACTAGGCCTATATGCAGGCCTCACTTCTTCTTTCATTGCCCGGCTGAACATGTCCTTCGCGCGCTTCTGCTCAACCTTTGCAAGGCTCTCATACGGCGATCGCAGGTCTGGTCTAGGCGCCTTTTCTTGGCTGGCACGCTCAGAACCTGCTCTCTTCGTAGATGGCGCACTCGGCTTTACGATAACCTTGACTTTGGTCCGTCCACTACCGTCAGGAGTCACAGACGGAATGGTGCTTTGAGAACCAAAAAGAGGTTTTCGTTCAAGAACACCCGAGCACGACCGTCACCTGTTTTACTCCCGGATAGAACATGAGCCTCAGGACGATCGTTGTTATCCGCTGCATGAAGTGGCTGAAAGGCGGACGTGATCAGAATGGCAACGCAGATCCCATAGAATCCAGGTTGCACTGCTTTAGGAAATCGACGCAACGCTTTACAATTTAAACGCATTCCAAGCCTCAACTAACCAAACCTCACGAACCGAAGGCATGCAAAGAAAACCCTTAGTTTTCGGACTCTTAGCAATTAAGCGAGCGACCCGGCAATCCATTCACTCCGGAATAAGTGTATATCCACTCGGAGAAACGCGAAAACAATTGCTAAGCAAACGCATAATGGTTCCAGCTCATCCCTTTGAGCCAACGGCGGATTGGATAGTGAAAACCAGTCGCAATGTTATAGCATCACAAACACGTGCTATTGCCAGTGCAAGCAGCTATCGTCCCAAGAATGCCTAAAATCAGGGCCATAGTGTCGTCACGATTCGACCCGTCGAAATAGAAAGCCTAGCTATGTTGAACTCCCTGCCAGAAGCCATCGGCCTCACCAGAGGCGGTTCACTGCGCGCAGCACTGGATCGACTGATGTGTGGTCTTGGCCTGGGCAATTGTCCGGAATGCCCTACAAAGACGAACACAATCGCATTCACCGTTGCGATCGTGGCTCTTGGTGCAAAGCTAGCCAAGGCAGATGGGTTCGTTTCTCATGTCGAAACAGAGACCTTTCACAAGGTCTTCCAAACGCCCGAAGCGCAATCAGCCAACGTCCAGCGATTGTACGATCTTGCCAAACAGGATGTCACTGGCTTCGAAGCCTATGCGTACCAGATCTCAGACCTACTTGCTTGCGAGCCGCAGTTGAAACGCGATGTCATCGAAGGGTTGTTTCATATCGCTGCCGCAGACGGCATATTGCATCAACAAGAAGACAATTACCTTCGGCGTATCTCTGAGATCTTCGGCTATCCAGAAACCGAATACAAAGGCATTCGCGCCTTGTTCATCCACGATCCCGACGATGCTTATANCGTATTAGGTGTGAAGCCTGACNTCTCAGATAGCGATTTGAAAACTCATTATCGNGACTTGGTCAGGAACAATCATCCTGATGTAGCTATGGCACGTGGAGTACCNGAAGAATTCGTCGAGATGGCCAACCGCAAGCTAGCATCCATCAATGCTGCGTTTGAGNAAATCTCCCGGGAACGCAACTTGTGACGTCACCCTGTTTCGCGGCTGACTTTGCGCCTGACAGTCCACTTGTTTATCAACTGCATCCGTCGCCNAANATTAATGAACGGCGCGACGGCCTNGAGCCGGAGATACTAATTCTCCACTACACTGGCCTGGAATCCGTCGAACGGTCCATTGCTGTATTGGCGGATCCTGTGTGTCAGGTTTCATGCCACTACGTCATCGATGAAAATGGTCNAGTGACTCAGATGGTGCCCGAAGAGAAGCGGGCCTGGCACGCAGGCGTATCACACTGGAAAGNTCAGACTGATCTGAACTCCTGGTCCATTGGAATTGAAATTCAGAACCCAGGTCANGAGCTGGGCTATCCTGATTTTCCCNAAGCGCAAATGACAAGCGTCATAGCGCTGTCGAAAGACATCCTTACGCGAAACAACATCAGGCCCGAGCACGTTCTCGCCCATTCAGATATNGCGCCGTTGCGCAAAATTGATCCAGGCGAAAAGTTTGACTGGCTAGGTTTGGCGAAAAATGGTGTCGGGCACTGGCGCCCGCCAGCCAAGCTGGATCCAGGTGATGACGGTCTGAGCAAAGGCGCATGCAATGCTGAAGTTGCTGAGTTTCAAACAATGCTGAAAGAGTATGGCTACGGCTGTCCTCAGTCAGCCGAGCTAGATGATGAAACGACGAAATATATAGAAGCGTTTCAGCGCCATTTCCGCCCGGCTCGTGTAGACGGCAGACTAGACGATTCGACTATTCTGACCATGAAATCGCTTCTGTCGGCGTTACCAAAAAATTAAGGGAGCGGACTTTCGTTCACTCCCGTTATTCCGTGCTTTGCATAGCGCACTAGGTCAGATCAAAGTGGGGCTGCCTTCGTACTGAAACTTGGGATCGCACGAGTTGAAGCGCTCTTCTTACCGATCTTCGTCCAGTTGCGGTCAGCGCGTGTAATATGCTTTGGAATCGACTTGTTCCAAAAACCTACAACGGCCTTTGTAATATTCACGTAGAGCTTNCCGTCAACGATGCGCCAGAGGTGTGGGTTACCAGGAACCTTACCACCCTTGTTGTTGTTGCCGATTGACGCTCCGTATGCACAGTGACCGTCATACTGAGGCGCATACTTGGCAGGGTCAGCTAGGAACTTGTCTCGATTAGCTTCCGTAGAAAATGCCCACTTCGCTCCNTTGTAGTCTGCAGTAATGGACTTTTTGCCTGGAACTGCCTTCGGCTGGGCTGAACCAACCGCACCCTGTTTCAGGCTGAAATAAGCAACAGCGTCATAGCCAGAAANAGCAAAACCACTCTTGTCGACATACTGCGGCCCGGCCAGTGCCGAACCGGCAAAGAGGAATGCGCCAGCAAGCGCGAGCAATGNTCTTTTCATCGAAGTGTCCTGTTCACGTGTTTTCGAATACACCGAACCTGATATCTTCTGAGCCGTTTCGCCACACACGGGTGTACACTTGTTTGTGTATCCCCGTGTGTCTNTCTCATTAAGCAGGCCTCCGACTTCCNACGCAGCTAGAGCTGAACAGGATTTTGCGATCTCGCCAATGTGACGATGGTCCGTCCCGCAGCATCCACCAACAATGTTGATATGCGGCAAGGCCAACCGAATTTCTGCAATTTGCCGACCTAGCTCTGCCGGATTGCCCTCGTCCAGAACTTCGGAATTATCGAGTTCTTCATGACTNCATGTGGAGGCATTGGCGCGGATCCCCTTGATCCGCTCAACCCACGAGCCCGCAGCAGCAAGCTTATCGGCAAAATGCGTAGGGTGCGCGCAGTTAATCATATAGTACACGGGATAAGAGCCGCTCTTATCGTCGACTTCGGCAACAGCATCCTCAATCGACTGNNCGGTGGGCAGGCGCCCATCAGTCTCAACAGTAAACGATATGACNACTTCCATTCCATACGACTTGGCTGCATTGGTCANTCCAATGGCTTCCGATGTGTTNGTCATANTGATCGCGCTAATCAAATCCGCGTGGCTGTCAGCAAGAATTGCGGCCTGCCAGCCATGATAATNGGAAGCCTCAGCCACACTCATGATCTGACCTGGGTCATAACCNTCCCCGCGTGGTCCGATAGTNCCGCTAACAACAATTGGCGTNGAAGTGGTCTCGCTGTTCTGCCTCATCTGATCGACTATCATGACGGCCTGACGGTTAGCCTTAGCGAGCGTAGCTTCATCTGGGAAACCAACCTTTGGTCCCCAGTCGGGACTGGCCCGCCATGTTGCTGTTTCCATGACGAGACCCAGACCATTTTCTTTGGAAATTTGAACATAGGGCTTCATGTAATCGTTGATNATTTGGCNCCCTTCTTTTCTTTGCAACAGATCAATAGCAGCGAA
The DNA here is from genome assembly GCA_002689605.1 of Filomicrobium sp. Classification (GTDB taxonomy): domain Bacteria; phylum Pseudomonadota; class Alphaproteobacteria; order Rhizobiales; family Hyphomicrobiaceae; genus Tectiglobus. The sequence continues at coordinate 42,053 of NZGY01000095.1, read as the reverse complement.
CTCGGGGAGCTCAATTTGCTGCTGAAANACGAGGACTGTTTCAAGACCACCATCAGTGACGAACAACTTGTCTGCCAACTGGGGCAGNTGCTTCCTATATTTTGTCATTGGAGTACCTTCGAAGTTTGTGCCACTCACACTTTCGCAATGAGTAACAAGCAAGCGCCGGCTATTCCGGCAGGTTGTGCGTCGGTTATCCGGAAACTCGCGCGCCGCCGCTGTCTCATACGGAACAGCAATCATGAAGACTTCTACATCTTGACGAATTGATCNCAGTGTCGGATATGCGCCCAACCAGTCGGCTGGGCGGCCGCTGTTTTAGCGCAGGCTCCGCTTGATGCTACGACAGAGGAAAGTCCGGGCTCCATGGAAACACGGTGGCGGCTAACGGCCGCCGGGGGCAACCCCAGGGAAAGTGCCACAGAAAGTAAACCGCCGAAGCATGCTCTGGCATGTGGCAGCAAGGGTGAAAGGGTGTGGTAAGAGCACACCGCGCGCGTTGGCAACAACGCCGGCATGGTAAACCCCACCGGGAGCAAAACCAAATAGGGGCGGCCGCGAGTAGGGCAACCTAGCTCGAAGTCCGTTTTCAGATCTGTCGCCCGGGTTGGTTGCTTGAGGTGTTCGGCAACGGACANCCNAGATGAATGGTCGTCGCGGAAACTNTCCCAGATAGATTCCAGACANAACCCGGCTTACAGGCCGACTGGTGCTTACTTTTCAGGCAAATTTCGAGTCGTTCCGTCACGGACCATCCTAAAAACTGAATTACCTTTATGGTTTGTTAGTGAAACTCGTTCCATCGGCTTTGCCNATCGGTTNCNATTTGATCTNCAGTCTNGCAATACGACCGGACGAGCATGATCGGTGGCAAAACCGCAATCCGTCAGAAATCAAGCGACCACCGATCCCATTGTAGGGGAGAAGAGAGATGAAAGCGTCAACCATGTTGTTGGCTGTCGTTGCCATACTAGGCGTTGGGTCTGCGATCTGGATGCACACTCAAAGAAATGAAGTTATCGCTCAACAGGCCGCTGCCGTTAGAGCGCAAAGCAAAGCTGAGGCTGATCTCAAGTCAGCAAATGAAATGCTCACTACCAGCAAGAAGGAAGTCTCAGCAGCAAAAGCTGAAATCGAAAAACTCAAGTCCGCTTCAAAGCAATCAGCTTCCGGTCTCGCAGCCAGCAAGGCCGAAGTAGAGAAGCTCACCCAAAACATCCGCACCTTAGAAGCAAACAATCAAAAGGCGAATACAGAGATCGACGAACTTAAGGCTGCTGCTACGACATCAAAAGCTGCCATCACAAAGGCAGATNAGGCAGCCGCCACAGCAACAAAGAAGGCAACGAACCTACAAGGCCAGCTCAATAAATCCAGTGCGGAGATCTCGAAACTTAAGAAAGAGATCACATCGCTCAAACAGGCGCTGAACGCTGCTGTTGCAAAGGCTGCAAGTTCAGGAACAACTCAGTAGCTTCATCGAACATGGCACTACTGCAATCGCATGAAGGAAAGCATGCTACTATTTTCACCAGCGGCATGCTTTCACTCCAATTTCTCGCGCAACCTTGAGCTATTTCTTTTTCTTGCCGGCCACCTGACGAATCGCTCGCGCCCAGTCCTCGACATGATAAGACTTGACGATCTTGCCGTTCTCGACCGTGTGAATATCGATCGTCATGATTTTAAAGCTGTTACCCTTCGGTGCGACGCCGAAGAATGGCTTTAATGGAGTACCTGTGGCAATTGAGCGGACGATAACCCGATTACCATCAACCAACATCTCCTGAATCTCCCATTTGAGATCCGGCACTGCTTTGCCAAAACCCTTAAGTGTCTTAACNAGGCCCGCCCGATCCTTACCACCGCGCGGCGTCGGAATGGAAACCCACTTTTCGACAACNACTTTTTCCGCTTGAGCGGGCATGTTCTTCGCGTTAGGTGCGCTGAGAAGCTTTTCATAGAACGGACGGACCGCGGCCTTAAGATCTTCGCTCGCCTGAGCGAACGCTGATCCGGAAAGTGCGATCGCAGCCGCTAAGACGGGGATTGCAAACTTTTTGAACATCTCTGTCATATCCATTCAATCTCGGGGCTACAGCGCTTGGCCGCCAACCGCTGACCTGCTACATGACGATGACTGTGGCGCTCGCAGAAACTTTTGTTGAGACGATCGCGTGAATGCCGGATATTCACCGAATGAATATCGATGACATGGACCTCAATCTGTTGCGCGCTTGAGATGCTTTAATTCTGGAGCGCAGTGTGAGTCGGGCCGCCGAGCGTATCGATCTGTCTCAACCTGCCATGAGCAACNCATTGCGAAGGCTCCGAGTGCTACTCGATGACCAGCTCCTCGTACGCAGCGGAAATCATATGGTTCCCACTCCGAGAGCTCTCGAAATCCACCCCGTTGTAGGCAATGCACTTGAAGAATTGGGTAGTGCTCTCTTTGGGACAACAGACNTCGATCCACGGAACCATACAGCACCGATCACAATCGCAACCACTNATGGCGATCTTTNAAAATTTGGCGCCCTCTTGCACNGCCAGTTGCGCGAGGCAGGCGTTCCAGCTCCACTACGCTTCATCAATCTTGATCCGAGTTATGCCCAGAGTCTTCTAGTATCCGGTGCGGTCGCTCTGGCCGTTGGTGCAATCGACATGGCACCGGAAACACTCCAGCAAATGCGGCTGGATGACGAAACATTCTGCTGCGTCATGCGCCACGATNACGAACTAGCCAATCAAAGCCTGGAATTCGAACACTACTTAGCCGCGGAGCATATTTTGGTGGCGCCTATGGGCGGCGCTCCGAGAGGAATGGTTGATGCAGTGTTGGAGGGCAACGGGCACACAAGAAGAATTTTACTCGTTGTACCGTCGTTCCTGGCCGCGCTCGATCTTGTGAGAGACNCGGACCTATTGTCCACACTGCCAACCAAAGTGGTCAATAAATGGAGCAACGNATCAAGCCTGCANACAACAGAACCTGATTTCCTGAATATCAGANTCCGAATTCGCGCATTCTGGCACGAGAGGTTTGGCAAATCGCCATTTCACATATGGCTCAGAAATGAACTGCAAACGGCCTACAAGGTTGGTTCGCAGCCACGTAGCTGACGTCACCCCGAAGTTCTATCCAAAGGNTGACGTCATTGTACTAGCGCCCGATCNTTTCAGATGGAAGCGCTTGACGCATCCATCTGAAACGTGAATCGGTCTCTAATCTTGTTGAGTAGAGCAAGATTCACGTTCCGGCCAACAAAGTGAGCAAGTCGAACAGCAATTCCATCCGGCACGATCTTGCTCTAGGGAACATCACCTAGCTCAGTCCCATTACTCTGCGAATGGCGCGCCGATCAAAATTCGGTTCTCTTGCTTGATCAATGCACCAAGCTCAGCAGACTTCTGAGTGTAAGCAATCCAATCCGGGTCGTCCCACATCGCAGCCCGCTTGGCAGCACGATCCGCTACATCCTTGTATGCCCAGATATGCACGTACTGATTAACATCACCAACTTCCGTGGTTGCCCACACAACGGGCTTACCCAGATGCTTCGACTGGGGAGCAAATCCCATCTCCTGGTAAAGCGCCATGTGCTTTTTGATTGTCGCCGGTTTGCAGGTGTAGATCCGCATATCATAAATCATCAGTATCTCCTCCGAGGGTTTGTAGCTTGCGTCTTTTATTTGGATGTGAGCATCAGGCTAGCATGCCGAACGGCATTGGTCGCCTGCATGGCAGGAAAATTCTCTACCATGATCATAGCTGTTTTTGAAATGCGCCTCACGTGAACAGGCCGGTTCAGCCCGCAATCTTCGAGAAGTCGGCGACAGTCAACGTCGCGGCCCGGATTTCAGCCAGCATACGCAGACGGTTTGCACGCACATCAGCATTATCGTCATTGACTTTGACATCATCGAAGAACTTGTCCACTGGGGCACGAAGTTCGGCCAGCGCCCGCATTGCGCCAGCGAAGTTCTCGACATCTATCGCCGCCTTGGTATCGAATTTGACCTTGGCGATGGCAGCTTCCAGACCACGCTCAGCCGGCTCAGACAATAGCTTGCCGTCTGGCGAGCCATCATACGTAACGCCATCCTTCTTCTCTTCGATAGCGAGAATGTTGGCAGCACGTTTTGCACCGGCAAGAAGATTCTCACCATCTTCCGTTTCGAGAAACTCGCTCAGCGCCTCGACGCGCTTCACGATCAAGGCGATATCATCTTGCCCATCCAGCGCGAAAACGGCATCGATCAGATCGTGACGCACACCTTCTTCACGCAAGTGAACTTTCAGCCGGTCTGCAAAGAACGACAACAGGTCTTCATGGACGGCATTCGCGCCATCCGTGTCACCGTAATTGCTACTCGTATCTGCAAAGGTTGATCGCAGAGGTACGCGCAAATCATTCTCAAGCAGAATGCGAACCACACCCAGTGCAGCGCGCCTTAGTTGATACGGATCACCTGAGCCAGTCGGCTTCTCATCAATAGCCCAAAAACCAACCAGAGTATCGAGTTTGTCAGCAAGGGCTACTGCGATAGAGACAGGCTCTGTCGGCACACTGTCACCCTGCCCCTTCGGCTTGTAATGTTCTTCCAGAGCCTGTGCGATAGCAGTCTTAGCACCCGCCTTCTCGGCGTAGTAACGGCCCATCAAGCCTTGAAGTTCTGGAAACTCGCCAACCATGTCCGACAACAAGTCAGCCTTGCAAAGCTGCGCTGCGCGACGCGCATCATCTGCAGGTGCATCGACAGAAGCAGCCAATTGTGCAGCTAGTTGTGCAATACGCTCAACCCGCTGCTTTTGTGAACCAAGCTTCTCGTGGAACGTAACCTTGTCGAGACCAACAGCCATCTCATCAAGCGGCCGCTTCAGATCCTGATCCCAGAAAAACTTTGCGTCTGCCAACCGGGCGCGAATAACCTTTTCATTGCCAGCTACAATCTGATCACCGCCATCAGCGGCAATCAGGTTGGTCACCGCTAGAAACTTGTTCGCGAGTTTACCAGTTGCAGGATCACGCAACGAAAAACACTTTTGGTGCGCCTTCATAGAAGTAATCAGGCACTCCGCCGGCACTTCAAGAAAATCATCCTCAAAACTACCGATGAGTACGGTTGGCCATTCCGTCAGCCCGGCATTTTCAAGCGTCAAAGCATCATCTGTCACCAATTCAAGACCAGCGTCAGATGCCAATTCTTGAGCCTGCTCCGCAATGGCTGCCGCGCGCTCTGAAGCCGGCAACAAAACTTTATTCTTCTGCAGCTTCGTTCCGTAGTCTTTGAAGTTCTTGACCTGGAACGGCCTCTTGCCATGAAAACGGTGCCCTAATGTTTCGCAACCGGATTCGACGTTCGCCACCATCAGGGGCACGACTTCACCATCCAACAGACACACAATGGAATGGAGCGGCCGGACCCAATTAAAGTCGGAACTGCCCCACCGCATAGACTTCGGCCAAGGAAACTTTGCACAGGTATCTTCGATAACTTCAGCTATGATCTCAGCTGCTGCCCGGCCAGGCTTCTCTATCTTAGCGACATAGAAGTCAGCCTTCTTGGGATCGCTGACGATCTCGGCTTGCTCGATCGATTCGAGCCCGGCACCGCGCAGAAAGCCCGCAATAGCTTTCTCAGGTGCCCCAACACGAGGCCCCTTACGCTCGTCCGATACAGCCGGTGACATGTTTGGCACGCCGTCAACAACAAGCACCAGTCGCCTNGGTGTNGCATAAGCCTGTGGCTCACCGATATCCAATCCCGCTTTGCTCAAACCCTCGCAGACAAGGCGCTTTAAGTCCTNGCAAGCACGCGCTTGCATACGAGCAGGGATTTCCTCAGACAACAATTCAAGCAGAAGTTCAGACATTGGATACGTCTCGCAAAGGCACGTTGAATTTAAAGCGAAGCTGGCTAACCGGGTTCACCGAAGATCACACGAGCCAACNGGGTTGGTGCCGGTGTCGTCGAGAGATAGCCAAGTCCGACCAGGATCAGCGCAACTGCAAACCACTTGATCGCCCGGGCCTGATTCCAAAGAACCAGACCAGATACGATTCCAGCAGTGATCGCCATGACGCCCAGGCCTANAAGTTGAGGTACATCGAAGTTCATACCGCGACACCACCACCNGCTTCAGTCTGCAGCCAGGCACCACAGCATGCCTTGGCAAGCTCACGAACGCGGAGGATATAGCTTTGGCGCTCTGTCACCGAGATAACGCCGCGCGCATCCAGTAAATTGAAAAGATGNCTCGCCTTGATGCACTGATCGTAGGCTGGAAGCGCCATCTCATGGCTACCTTCCCGCTGACCTTTCTCCAGGATCGACTNGCATTCCTGTTCAGCATCACGGAAGTGCTTCAGCAGTAACTCCGTATCGGCATGTTCGAAATTAAAGCGTGAGTATTCCTTNTCAGCCTGCAGGAANACATCACCATAGCTGAGCTTACGTNCATCTTGGCGACCATTGAAGTTCAGGTCGTAAACACNATCGACACCCTGAACGTACATTGCGAGGCGCTCCAGGCCGTAAGTGATCTCACCGGATACCGGCTTGCAATCAAAACCACCNACCTGCTGGAAGTAGGTGAACTGCGTCACCTCCATTCCGTTACACCAGACTTCCCAGCCAAGCCCCCACGCACCNAGCGTAGGACTTTCCCAATCATCCTCAACAAAACGAATATCGTTAATCGTCGTATCAATACCNATAGCGTCGAGACTGCCGAGNTAAAGATCTAAGATATTAGCCGGGGACGGCTTCATGATCACTTGAAACTGGTAGTAGTGCTGCAACCGGTTCGGGTTCTCTCCATACCGCCCATCAGTTGGCCGGCGGGAAGGCTGAACATAAGCAGCATTCCATGGTTTCGGACCGAGAGATCTCAGGGTTGTAGCGGGGTGGAATGTGCCNGCCCCCACTTCCATGTCGTAGGGTTGCAGTACCGCGCAGCCCTGAGCGGCCCAATACTGCTGCAATACAAGAATTAAGTCCTGNAAAGACTCTTTTGGACGGAGCTCACTAACGTGATCCGATTTACTTGCCGTCTTGGCCATAGCGCATCGCATTTCTGTTGGGTTTGCGGCGCACTATAACCAGATCGTGAGCTATGTCACCGGGCGATCATCAGGAGTCTTGTCGCGGTCGATAGGCGCCTGCCGATTCATCCCAAACCAAGTCACCGAGATTGCGCGGTGAGTCGGCAGGCTGCGCCGCTTTTCGCTTCGCTGCCACGAGCTCATTCTGCTTTTTGACCCACTTATAGCCGGCAAAAGCTGCAGCCCCCGCCAAAGCCAGTGCAATCAATTGGGGCATCAATCCATCTCCATTCCGTCCGTCAGCGCGATTTTAGCAGCTTAAGTGCTCAAAGGCCAAATCTCGACCACAGCGCCCGTGCTTCAATTGTTGAGACGAAGTCATCCGTAAAATTGCTACCNCCCATGCCTACCGGCACAGGAAGGCCATCCAATGANGCCCTCCGCAGCCGACTGAGCAGGCCGCCAGACGAAATGGGTACGATCTTCAACTTAACCTTATCGCCGTGCAATTCACGCATTTTCGTGCGGACATCGCTGACNCCGTCGATCAATCCCAGGTCTAGCGCCTTCGGTGCNGACCAAAAGCTGCCGTTGAACAGGTCGTCATCGTGTCCCGTCAGCTTCCCGGCACGTCGATCCTTTACAACGCCAATAAAGGCATCATGCACATCCTGTTGGACCTGCTTAAGGCGAGCGACATCGGACGGATTTTCCGGTCGAAATGGATCAAGCATCGATTTGGAGGTGCCTGCAGTATAGACGCGACGTTCGACACCTAGCTTTTCGATGGCCTTCTCNAACCCAAAGCCAGCTGAGATCACCCCGATGGAACCAACAATCGACGATGTGTCGGCATAAATTTCATCTCCCGCGAGCGCGATGTAGTAGCCACCGGAAGCCGCAACATCCTCGCAAAACACGTAGACTTTTTTCTNNTTTTCTTCTGCAAGTTGTCGAATGCGTTTGAGGATCAGACTGCTCTGGACAGGGGAGCCACCTGGCGAATTGACCAACAGGGCAACCGAAGGCAGCTTTGACATCGAGAACATCTTTTCAATTGCCGCGCTAAGGGTCGCAATTGANAATCCAGGCCGCAACGGNGTTGCCANACCAATAGGTCCGGTAAGACGTAAAACCGGTACGACCGGACTAGATTTAAATGGCNACATAGACGGTCCTGATACTTGCGCGCGCACGTCGTGAGCGCTTATTGAAATCGCTCTTCATGTAAGCATCGATCGACAAAAAGGCCAGTCTTCTGCCCACAGTTCTGATCGACCAAAGATCTAAAACGCCGTGAGCATCGAGAAACCTGGGAGCTCACGACGCTAGCACCGGATGACAGCCTCACTATTCGGCGCAACAAAGGCCAGTGGGAGACCGCAGCACCTTCTCGATATCTGGCTGATATGACCGGTCTGAGCGATGGATAACAATTCCGGGTAGCAAATTCAGCGGCTTACGACTGCCCTTTTTGCCCTTCAGAAGCATTCGGTTTGCTGGTTGATCGGCAAAAGGATGGATCGGTTGTATCTCCAGCGCACCAAAGCGGCTTTCCGCAAACTGCAAGAGCTCGGGCAAAGCTTCAACACGATGGATCAACATCGCAATACCGCCAGGCTTCAAGGCATGCGCCATTAATCGGAACCATGCATCCAGGTCGCCTGCCGACATAACATGAGCCTTAGATTTAATCTCATTCGGTGGCAGGCGAACCGAAGACGGTTCGTAGAATGGTGGATTGGCCAGTGCATAGTCATATAACTCTGGCGCAACGCCTTCTGAGCCAGTCCCGACAATATCGTGCCATTGCACGTTCACTCGTTCGGACAGACCATTTCGTTCAACGTTCTGACACGCCAAACTCACCAAGCTCTCCTGGTGCTCAAGCAGCGTTACCGAGGCATTCGACAACCGAGCAGCAACTGAGAGGCCTACGACACCAACGCCTGCACCTAAATCAAGAATCCGCTGGCTAGGCTCGGCGATTGACGGAACAGCAGCAGCCAGCAAAACAGCGTCAATTCCAGCGCGATACCCTTTGCGCGGCTGTAAAATCGACAGCGTTTCTCCGAGAAACATGTCGTCTGTTGTCGGGATAGCGATGTCGGATCGTCGCGGTTGGCTGGCTGTCATTCTATCAAAACATGCCTTCCGGTCCTTTGATCCAGTCTCCCACGCCAGCATCCTTCAGCAAGGCCTTGGCCTGCTCCTCATCTTCTTCATCGATCAGAACTCGACGCGGCAACACACCCAGTGAACCCTCAAGAACACTCATGTTTTCGTCGGCTACGATCACACTCACTCCAGCGTCGCGCAACAACACCTCGATAAAACTAACGAGCACGGTATCGTTTGTCCGCACCAACTCGACCATACTCATGAACCACACTCGATCAATTTGCCGGCATCACACCTGCCAGATTACCGCGACTTCGGTAAAATGCGGCAATCTGCCGTGAATGTTCTTTTCCACGCACCAGATTATACCTATGCCAGTCAAAAAGGACGAGGAGAAGATCTTGGGCGTTGTTGTACAGCTGGGTGCCGCGCGCAATCTCACCGAAAAGCTCAAACCACTATTGGATCTGACGTCCGAAGACATGGCGGCAGTGAATAGGATAATTCTCGATAAGGCAGTTTCAGATGTCGAGATGATACCTGAGCTTGCTCACCATCTCATCGATTCTGGCGGCAAGAGATTGCGACCCATGCTGACAATAGCATCAGCGAAACTTGCAGGCTACAAGGGTGAGGGTCATATTCGGTTAGCTGCCTGTGTCGAATTCATGCATACAGCGACGCTGCTTCATGATGATGTTGTCGATGACAGTGATTTCCGTCGTGGCAAGAAGGCTGCGCGTCTGCTCTGGGGCAATCAGGCAAGCGTTTTGGTAGGCGACTTCCTGCTTGGTCAAGCCTTTCGTATGATGGTCGATGTTGGCTCGCTGTCTGCTCTAAAAATCCTCTCCAACGCAGCGGCCGTAATCGCAGAGGGCGAGGTCATGCAGCTCGCTGCGGCCAAAGACCTTGCAACAACCGAAGACGCTTATCTCAGCATCATCAACGCTAAAACCGCCGCCCTTTTCTCAGCAGCGGCAGAAGTTGGCGCAGCAATTGCCGAACGTCCGGCACAGGAACAGGCAACGTTGCGATCCTACGGCAAATCCCTCGGCATCGCATTCCAATTGATCGACGACGCACTGGATTATTCCGGCGATAGTGCTGATCTTGGCAAAGATGTCGGAGACGACTTCCGGGAAGGCAAAATCACACTCCCCGTTATTTTAGCCTACCGCCGAGGTGATGATGCGGAACGGGACTTCTGGCAACGCACGATTACGCGTGGTGAAATCAATGATGGCGACTTGGAGCATGCGATGCAGCTGATGGCCAGGTACCAGACCGTAGAAGCGACGCGCGAGCGCGCAACTTACTACGGCTCCGTTGCTCGCGACGCGGTTGCAACATTCCCCGATGGTACAGCCAAATCCGCCATGCTCGATGTTGTCGAATTTTGTATTGGCCGCGCGTCGTAGAACGAGTTGGGCGTCCAAGCTAGACCAGAGCAGTCGGCGCGACCCACCAGTCTTCACGGTGCTTTTGCAGGACTTTACTTGCTTCAATTGAGTGGTTTTTGGAAGAGAATAGTCCAAAGCACGTCGCACCTGATCCTGACATTCGAGCAAGCAAACAGTTCGGCAAGGTCTCCAAATATGTGAGAACTTCACCTATGGCTGGCTCGATACTGATCGCCGCACGTTCCATATCGTTCGCTGTCGCTTGGAGGTAGGAAAGCAAATCAGCAAGATTAGCAAAAGGCTCGGGTGGCGTTGACACGCTGACATGGTCAAGCACAGTTGCACCTAGGCGTTGAAAAACCTGCCCGGTAGCGACTTCCACCCCTGGATTAACAAGTAAGGCGTGGATCCCGCAATCTCCAAGATACAGTAGTCCACTCGGCCTAAAAATCTGCTCACCAATTCCTTGCATGAATGCGGAACGACATCCGTCACCAGACAAACAGACCGGAACGTCTGCACCAATTCTAAGTGCTAACTCCATAAATTCCGGAGGCACTCCCTCAACACCGCTTAGCTTTGCAATTGCACGCAATGCTGCCGCAGCGTCAGCAGAGCCACCACCAACACCACTGGCTACGGGAATAGATTTGTCCAAGTGGAATCGACCGTTCTGAAGTTCAGGTTTGAGGCCTCGTGCTAGCCTAACGGCGGTCTCAATCAGATTAGTTTGGCCTTCGAGCGGTTGACCAAAGTTCCCCCCGAGTGTGAGTTCAAACTCAGGCGCGAGCGACACCGTTACAGTATCGTAAACGTCTTCCGCAAATGCCACCAGACTACTCAACTGATGATAGCCATCGGGTCTGCGGCCATGGATCGTCAGGTTGAGATTGACTTTGGCATGAGCTCTCTCTGTCACGTGCATAGTCATGCACAATCTCGCAGTTGAACCGAGTGAGAGACCAAAAGAGTGTGAAGCAATTCAGCAACCGTGTCAGACGCACCTACTGCCGCACTGCGGGCGAAGATCTCCCTGGACGTACGGTCATCTCAACGCGTTTCCCAGGACCTTTGCGCTTTGCTTTCTCGCCTTGACGGAGCGTAGCCGCCTGCTTCTTGGACCGCGGCAGACCCGACACTAGCTTTTGGCGGATCTTGACCTCATCCTTCGCTTCAGGCTTCAGCGTCAACGCCTGTTCCCACTGATAGCGAGCCTCACGCTCTCGTCCGACCTGCCATAATGCATCGCCGAGGTGGTCATTGAGAACTGGATCCTCTGGCCGCAACTCAACTGCACGCTCAAGATGCTTGACCGCCTTGTCAAAATTACCAAGACGGAAGTGGGCCCACCCAAGGCTGTCAACGATATAGCCATCATCAGGCTTTAGCGACACGGCCTTCTCAATCAGTTTGAGCCCTTGCTCAAGATTTACTTTCTGATCGACCCAGGAGTAGCCCAAGTAATTCAGTATGAGTGCTTGATCTGGATCCAGCTCCATTGCCTTAAGCAAATCTTTTTCTGCTTTTGGCCAATTTTTAATTCGCTCGTAACTTGTCCCGCGTGCGTACCAATAAGTCCAATGCCGCTTCTCTTCTTTGGGCAACAACGCCAACACCCGGGTGTAATAGTCAATCGCCTCGCGATAACGCTTACGACTGCGGAGAATATTGCCCACGGCTTCAAGGGAGCGAATGTCCTTTGGATGCTTAGCTGCCAATGCATCGAGGACAGCTTTCGCATCATCGACACGGTCCATTGAATTGAGGTTCACGGCCTTGCGTATGTCTATCGACGCTTGTAGCGCGGTTCCCTTTGGAATTCTGTTGTACGTTCCAATCGCGCGATCATAACGCTTGGTCGACTCATAGACATTGGCCAATGCAGCCAGGGCAAATGGAAAGTCTGGCTTTAGAACTAATGCCATCTGCAGGTAAATTGTACCAAGGCTAACTCCGCCTTCGCTCGTCAGTGCCTCGCCAAGTCCATAGAACACCTCGGCCAGCCCAGCCTCAGGTGTATTCACGATGAGCGGCAATCTTTCGCCAGCTTTGATCTTCTTGAATAAGTATCGGATAGCCTCATGCCCGTTAGACGAGCTCTTGCGAATGTGTGTTCGTGCCGTTTGTCCGGCCAATCTGTACTGGCCATAGCGCACAGCATGACGGATGTAAGCCGCAGTTGTCCGAGGCGTTCGGGAGTCGACGCTGAATATTCGCTGGTAATTACTTCGGGCCGTCTTCTGATCACCCATTACGTCAGCAATGAGCGCACGATGATAACGTAGATAAAAGTCCGACCAATCAGCCTGCTCGGAACTCTTCAGGAGCGCATAGGCATCATTTTTTTTGCCTTTAGCCAATGCCACCCAGGCTTGCGCCAATGATGAGGTAAGCTCCCCAACCGGACCTGAATAGGCCGCCTTAAAATGCTTATCGGCTTCGTTAAGTCGTCCATTATTGAAGGCATCGATGCCCAGCCAGAGCTGCGCCAGTTGGTGGCTCTTATTGTTCTTGACCAATCGCCGTGCCAGAGAAGCCGCTTTCTGCCTATTTCCTTCAGTGGCCTCTATCAGGAAGGCGCTCTGAATAACCCTGATGTTATTCGGAGATCGCACGAGTGTTCGGCGATAAAACTCCACTGCGTTCGTGGTATCATTTCGACCACGTGCAACACGTCCAGCAAGATAGCTACCGAGGTGTGTTTTGAGTTTCGTACCGGCATGCTGAGAGCCGACTGACGAACTTCCGCTTGCGGCATAAGTTGTACTGGCCGTCACAAGACAGGCAACCCCAAAAACTACAGGCAGAGCTAGTAGTCTTTGCCGTCTGGCTATCCGCATAGAATCCTCTCTCATGCCCAGCGCCTTGGTTGAAAAAGTGAAGTGGAGCTTGCCAGATACTACGGCAATTTGGCGACAACGATCGACAGACTAGACTACCGCATTCGTTACCCGATCCAATGCCTTAGTCGATGCAAATATGTCCAATCTGCAAAAAAAGTGCAGAATTCCACATCATTGTTGACTTTTGGTCATCTAATCGCTGTTCAAGATCCCCGCAAACACTGACGAATCTATATTCCCGCCAGAGAGTATAACGCCAATTTTCTGTCCCTGGAGACTGACGCGTTCCTTGGTCACCGCCGCTAAAGCCGCCGCCCCAGCACCTTCCGCGACATTGTGAGTTGACGTATAGTACAAACGAATTGCATCTGCAATTTCATCTTCAGATAAAGTCACGACCCGTTCAACTCCACCCCAGATGATGGCGAGCGCATCTGGATTAGGGTCACGGCAGGCCATCCCGTCTGCAAACGTATTCGCGCTGTTGGTAGGCACCAGTTTTCGTTGTTCAAAGGAGAGCGCAATCGTCGGCGCATTCTCTGCAACGACCCCAACAATCTGGGTGCGCAGCCCCAGTGCGTCTCGCGCCTTCACAATGCCGCAAATACCCGAACCCATCCCGATCGGGGCGTAAATCACATCAAGGTCAGGCACAGCCTGCATAAGCTCGTAGGCGTAAGTGCTCACGCCACGCACTAGGTCTTCGTGAAACGACGGCACAAAGTGCAGACCTTCATCTGCGGCCGCCACCGAGCAGGCATCTTTGGCTTCGTCGAAATCCTTGCCATGGGTCACCAGTTCTGCACCGAAAGCGCGCATCGCAGAATTCTTCTCGAGTGAGTTGCCATGCGGTGCGAAAATGACCGACAGCAACCCAAGACGAGAGGCCGCCAGGGCGATAGATTGTCCATGATTACCCCGTGTGGCGGAAATCACGCCATTGACGTCAGGCTCCCGAGCTTTCAGCTCCTTCATATAGACCAAACCACCCCGCACCTTGAACGCACCCGTCGGCGTGTGGTTCTCGTGCTTGACCCAAACCTCGACGCCGAGCTGTTCACATAGCAGTGGCCATGCGTACTGTGGCGTAGCTGGCATGATCGTATGCACGAAATCGGCAGTCTTCTGCATCGTTTCGAGAGAGAATTTATCTGTCATCGTACCGGTCAATGAATCGGAAGTTTTGAAGAATTGTTTTTCAAATGCCTAAGCGAGATGATATGCCCGCGGCGCCACGATTTCCTGGAACGCATCTCGATCCAGTAAGCGCAGCAACCAGTCACCCACATTCTGCAATCTGGGCTGCTCAAGATCAAACAACGACCATCGGTAAACTGTTGCACCGGCCGGAATATCCGCCATCGAAAAGTCGTTGCCCACCAGATAGCTTTGTTGGGCCAGGTGTCGATCCATCAGTTCCAATTTAGAGATCGCTGCCCGGTGTGCTTTTTCCAGGGCATCAGCTGATCGCTGCTCCTCGGTCAAACGGACCAACTCCATCACCAACGTATGGAGTAATGGTTCCATATGCTCATTCGTCCAGCCCATCCACTGCACCGATCGGGCGAGTGTTACTGGACAGGCGCCGTACAGCAACTCTGGTGCAAACTTTTGAGCAATGTGGACGACAATCGCAACCGAATCCCAGAGCACGGTTTCACCATCTTCCATCGTGGGGACTGTCCCATTTGGATTCATGGCTCTGTAAGGTTCAGTTTCGACATGCCCGAATGGTTGGCCGCCCTGTGAGATATGCCCATTCGGTCCCATCGTACCGCTGGCTAACTCAAGCTCGTAGTCGACGTTTGCCTCGCAGCATGCCCAAAGAACCCGCTGCGTGCAAATCGAGTTTGGTCGCCCCCATATCTTTAGCATAGCGATCTCAGCACCTTTGATGGTATTGAACACGAGCATCGTTAATGCAGGGAAAGAAGAGAATGTCCAGGTCAGATGTGCTGCGCGAAGTCGATCCAGAGAGCCGCCGCCTAGCCAAGACACTGATGCGGAGGTCACATTACGCGTCACTGGCCTGTCTCCACCTTGACACCGGCATCCCGCTGGCTAGCCAGATCAACGTCGCAACGGATATGCTTGGCCACATTTGCTTTCTGATCTCACAGCTGTCCGCTCATTTCGGCGCGTTAGAAGCCGATCCGCGTTGCTCCGTCCTACTCGGCGTGCCAGGCAAAGGCGATCCCGCCGCTCATGCCCGTATGACAATTGTCGGCAACGCCCGACAGATAGTTGATGAGACAGACCGCAACCATGTTCGTGCGCGTTTTCTGTCCCGCCACCCAAAATCCGCCCTCTATGTAGACTTCGGCGATTTCGCCTTCTGGCGGGTCGAAACACAATCCGCCTCTCTCAATGGAGGCTTCGGCAAAGCGTATGAAATGGATGCCGAAGATCTCGTAACGCAATCAGTCGTGATTGATGACTTGTGCGAGATGGAAAACGGGGTCGTCGCGCACATGAATGACGACCACGCAGATGCAATTGACCTGATTGCCAACAATCTGGCCGGCCTCAAAGGCAACGGCTGGCGCATGCTGGGCATGGATGTCGAGGGCATCGACATCTACCGCGACGGAAAATTCGGCCGAGCATGGTTTGAATGTCCAATCGACGATAGCGACAACGTCCGGTCAGTATTAGTCGACATGACCAAGAAGGCCCGCAATGCAGGCTCAACGGCATAGATCGATGTCTCCCGCAATCATCCTTTCGATCTCGGGAAACTTCCCCTTGGCATTCTCCCCACCCTCGATAAGCTAACAACCAGTGAATGATACGCTGCGGAATGCAGCCGATGGCGCAGGACCAACTGATGGCAGACGAACAAGTCGAAAACTACGATTACATAATTGTTGGCGCAGGCTCAGCAGGTTGTGTCTTAGCCAACCGTTTAACCGAAGGTGGTCGCCATAAGGTCTTGCTGTTGGAGGCCGGCGGGAGCGATAACAATTTCTGGGTCAGCCTACCTGTTGGCTTCACCAAACTAATGACAAATCCCAAGTTCAACTGGATGTTCGAAACCCAGCCAGAAGACAACGTCAACGGCCGCACAATCCCAATTCCACGCGGCAAGGCACTCGGTGGTTCAAGCTCGATCAATGGCATGATCTTCGTCCGCGGCCAGCCGCTCGATTTCGATACATGGTCCCAGTTTGGCAACCGCGGCTGGTCGTACGATTCAGTGCTCCCCTACTTCCGAAAGATGGAGAACTTTGAACGAGCAGGCAAAGGCCAAGCTGACGAGTCACGTGCATCGGGTGGTGTTCTCAACGTATCGGACGGATATGTGACACACGAACTGGCGGACGCCTTTATTGATGCTGGCGAGGCGCTCGGTCATCCGCGCAATCCCGACTATAATAACGGTACGCAGGATGGCGTCGGCTATTACCAAGTCACGATGCGCAATGGTCGACGGTGGAGCACATCTCACGCCTACCTCAATCCAGCAAAGAAACGGCCCAACCTCCACATCCAGACAAACGCCCACACTAAGAAAGTTATTCTGGACGGTAAGAAAGCAGTTGGCATTTCTTATGATCACAATGGTCGGCCAACCGAGGCACGCGCCAAGGAAATCATCCTGGCTGCAGGCGGGGTCCAGTCGCCTCAGCTCCTGGAACTATCCGGCATTGGCCAACCCGACTATCTCCGGTCGATTGGCATCGACGTTACTCATGAGCTAGTTGGCGTCGGCGAAAACTATCGCGACCACATTTGCGCGCGCATGAATTGGCGCGTGACGAACAGTGTAAGCTTCAACGAGAAGACGCGCGGGTTGCGCCTCGCATCAGAAGCGATCAGATACGCATTCACTGGCACCGGCCTGCTCACGGCTCCCGCCGCACTCGCACACGCCTTCGTAAAGACCCGGCCTGAACTCGAAAGCCCAGACGTGCAGATGTTCTTCATGCCTGTCAGCTATTCGGATGCGAACAAGCGTGCGGAGATGGACAAAGAACCAGGCATGACGCTTTCAATTTATCAGTTGCGCCCTGAGTCAACGGGTTCGATTCATGCACAAACCAACAATCCTTACGATGCGCCTGCCATCCGACCCAATTTTCTGTCCGTCGAAGAAGATCGGCGTAGTCTCGTAGAAGGCATGCGCATCGGGCGTGGCATTATCGAACATCCAACAATGGACAAGTACCGCGTCGCAGAACTTAACCCAGGTGCAGACTGCACAACAGATGAAGATCTCCTGGTGTTTTGCCGCTCAACTTGTCAAACGGCTTATCATCCCGTCGGAACATGTAAGATGGGCCATGATAACATGGCCGTTGTCGACGACCGGCTAAGGGTCCATGGCATAGATGGTTTACGCGTGATCGACGCGTCTATTATGCCGACGATGGCATCAGGCAACACAAACGCACCAACTATCATGATTGCCGAAAAGGGGGCTGACTTGGTGCTGGAGGATGCGCGATAAAAAGCATCTTCGCTAGCGCTGACAAAAAACAGCGCAGGCCATGCTCAGGGGCGTCTATGTTAAATCTGCTTTCAGCCAGTATTTCTGCGCTGGCCACTTTCACTGTTTCGTCAGCTTCCATCGCTGATTCACGAATAGCCATTGTCGATGTTGCATTCGATACGCGCAAACACCTCTCTGACTTCAAAAGAAAAGGTGTCAAAGTCATTGGGCGCTACTATTCGCGATGCAAGCAGCCTGAGCTTGGCCTCAATGCCAAACGCCTGATTGATCAAGGCGGGCGAGCCAACTGCATCAGCGAAGTCTCACAGCTGCTTCGGGGAGGCTTTGCAGTCCTTTCGATTTACCAATATTATTACAACAGTGCCCAGAAATTTGATGGCCGTACAAAGAAAGGTCGCATACTCCGCGACGCCAACTGTGAATGGACAGATGTCCCTCGCAGTGTCGAAGAAGAGGCTGAACTCGACGCCACTGCCGCAGTAAAGCAAGCAAAAGCTATGCGACAGCCAAGAGACACCGCTATCTACTTCGGTGCCGACTTCAACTTCACGGCAAAAGATCAAGACACCAGAGAGAAAATGGTGCGCTATTTCCGCGTCATCAAGAAGATCGTCAACGCAGGTGGTTACCAGGTTGGCGCATACGGAAGCGGCCTCGCACATCAAATCTTGCGCAAGGCGAAAGATGCTCAGGGCAAAACCGGACTGATCAAGTTCTCATGGATTTCGGCGTCTCGCGCATTTGCCAACACCAGCGATTTTCATCGTTCAAAATCCTGGCATCTATTTCAGAACCAGGTCGACAAGGAATGGTTCGGCAAACCAATCAACGAAACAGATTGCTCGCGCGGACTGCCATTGGACACAAACGTTCAGAACAAGAGAACTGAGCGCAACATTGGCTTCTGGCGAAGCAACGGCGCCTTTGCACTCTCCTCAAGGCGTATCCGGCGAGTCTATAACACGCGCCGGTTTGGCTGCGATGGTAATGCAATTGTTCGCAAAGCGAGGCGTTCTCGCATGGACGAAGTAATGGAGAAAGAAGTCTGCTTGCGCGGCAAACGAACAACGCTTGCGCCCAAGATTGACTATGCCAACGCAGCGCGAGTTGGCCGAAAAAGCCGACAACGCCAGCTTGTCGAAGTTGACATCGATGACGACGAAACCATGGATGGATGGACGTGGGCTGGAAACCTGACGTCAAGTTTCGACACTAAGCCGAACTGGATTTTCGCGGCGAAAGATAGAGATGAAAAGACCTGCAAATGAGCCTGCGAGACTAAAACGTGTTCTTGTGATCGCACACATGTGAGTAGTCATTCTGGCAAGAACATACCTTGGCCTAAATGTCACGACGATTGACTGACGCATCCAATATCGGAGATGCGCAGTCATGGTTTCTGCAATTCGAAATTTTGTTGGCCTATTCGTAGCACTGACTTGTGGTTGGGGTTCCGCAACCTCTGCACACGCAGCCCTCGCGGCTCAGGAAAGCTCAACCTACTGCCGTGCGCGCGTCCAAGCATCAATATGTGTCGTCAGCCCGATGCGACGGTTATTACGACGACAAGATGTCCTTCAACGGCGATGCCTGCCAGGCAGTGCAAAATTCGCCAGCGCCATCCTGGAAAGCTACAAAAGGATGCCTCCGCTTCTCCAGCAGCAAATGTGCAAGCTGGATCGCATTTTTGTAGAGCGAGCGTTTTGGGCATCCGGTTACGCGCATCCAAAGACAAATACCATTGGCGTTCATCAACGCATGTTTGAGGAGCAGAAGTCGCTATCAAAATGAGCTACGTGGAAAGAGCTGTTACCTTTTGCCAAGGAAGACATTTCCAAACACATAAAAACAGGCCAGCCAATCAATCTTCCGCGCATAAGGGTGAATGCACCTAACGGGCCCATATCTTCTGTCTTTTTCATCTTGGCACACGAACTGGCGCATCGAATTGACTTGGAGAGAGGCCTATCTCGTTTCCCTCAAAGCAAATTTTCTAAGATCAGCTGGCGCCTGCACAAGAAATACATCATGAGTGCACATCTCCCCCCGAGCTGGACTGTGCCATGCTTTTACAGATGCGATGGTGACAAACTCTCAATGTCAGACATTCACCAAGTCTATGGCAACCTGCTTCAAGGCGGCTTCGTTAGCCTCTACGCCTCCAGACATCCTTCAGAAGATTTTGCGGAGACACTCACTTACTATGTAATGACACTACAGAAAGACCTTGAGTTCGAGCTCCAAGTGGGTCCTACGAAGGTCATTGATCTCAATTCACTGCAGAAAAACCGACTAGTCCGCCAGAAGTTCGACTACATGCGCGACCTTCTGAGCGGGCGGCTCAACTAAGCACACACCAAGATCCAGAAACAGGCTTGTCGACATATAGACAGTTACTCGACCCAGGCGCGATTGAGATAACGAACACCATCCATTTCAGTCAGCGAAAGGTGGGTCCGTCCACCCTGCTGGTTCTGAGCAATCATAGTTTGGTCCGACCATGATCCTGGATCAGGACCATCAACCAGCGCTTCTCTCAACAGGCGGCCATCAACTTCGTTGGATATGTCCAGCCCCAGTAAATGGCAAATTGTCGGGGCAATGTCAGTGTTCCCAGAAGGCGCCTCCACGACCTTACCTGACTTAAAAGCTCGACCGGACATACTAAGAAAATTGTTAAGTTCGTATCGACTAAGGCCACCATGGCAGCCACCACCGATTGGATAAGGCGCATCGTGACGAGATACGCCTTCGCGCCCATACTCATTTGGAGCTTCTCGTGTTCTCATCGTAACTGCAATCGTCGGCGCACGCGCATGCGCCAAGCAGACGTCATCGAGTTTCAAGGTCCCGAGATTGCCGTCCCTCGTGAAGACTGGTCCACACCAAACCTGCTCAAGCAAAAAGGCCACCAACCGATCTGTCAAAGCTGGGTCATCATCCCGCACCCAGATACCACCGCCATTATGAATAATCGAGACGTAATCGATATCAGCCCCCGGTGAACGCCCAGCACGAAACCCGGCTTCGACAAGGCGCGCAGGAATATCAACAGCCTCGCCTTCTAGCGTGATCTGCCCGTGATCCGACATTGCAATGATCTGCATCTTGCCAGCGTCAATCTCCGTCCGGTGGTGCTCAAGGATGCGCCCAAACTCCTGATCTGCATGTTGCATGGTAACGAGGGAAGCATCCGATCCAATTCCATGATAGTGAAACGTCTCATCTGGCTCGCACAGCCAGAGTAGCATCGCATCAGGCGCGACCTGAGGTTCAATCCATTGGAGATAGGCGTTGACGGCCCAGGAGATCCAAGCCGTAGCGGGACGCTCATTGCCTGGCATCGGGCCAATAACTGCTGCAATATCCTCCAGCACATCAACAGGATGAGACGCCTTCGGACTTCGCATTGCAAAACGGAATGAGCCGTTATCCTGGGCACAATGGTTAAGTAAACGTCCGCCGCCCGGAGTCCCCGCGCTGAAAGAAGCATACTTGAGCCCTTTTGCAGCAAGTCGCTCACTCAGCGTCGGCATCTGAATAAGTTTATCGCCTGCTTGTTCGAAAGCTGCCCGTATTTCATCTTCAATGCCGGTGTTCAAGATACGATCCGGCCACACATCATTAGCCATCATGACATTCGCAACGATGCCATTACGCTGAGGCAAGCAACCTGTGACAACGCCTGTCTGGTTGACCCGCGTCTCGGTCAGAAAGATGGAGTGACTATTTGGATACCGCACACCACTGTTTGCGAAGGCAGCCAAATTTGGCATCAACTCCGGCGTTACAAACTCCGGCCGGAGCGCATCAAATACCACTACCAGAACACGCGTATCTAAGGTCCCACTCATAATTTCCCCCGTCAAACTGATATTTCAAATCAAGCATAGAATGTTCTCAGATAGATGGCACGAACAACCATTAATGCGATAGTTTCCAACATGGATAGGGGATAGTGCTTCCCAATCAACCGGGCTGAACCAACGGTTAAACGGAAACGATTGCATGGCTGGACTGGACCTCGTTTACATCGCCCTTGCAACCAGGGAGGTTGCGCGATTGTCGAAACTTCTTGGCGAAGACTTGGGACTGCCGGCCCACGAAGTTGCAACACCTGACGGTGCTAAGCAGCCAGCCTTCGCAATCGGGCAATCAACGCTCGTAGTGCTGGAAGCTGGCCATTCTTTTCTTTCGACACCTCACACTGGTGTCGACCACATTGCGCTTGTCTCCAATGACCCAAGCTCTGACGTTACGAATCTCAACTTGCCAATCAAACCCTGCGATAACCAGGGCCTCAATGGGAACGCACAAGTGTGTGTCGACAGGTCCGCAGTTTGTGGTGTCGAGTTACGATTCACCCAATCACTGAGGCTGACAGCACCGTCTGGTCAGCAAGTCGAGCGCATTGACCATATCGGTATTGCATCTTCCGACAACGCAGCGGCTGAGGACGTCTTCGTCCGGCAGATTGGCTGCGCCTATGAAAGCCGACAAACCGACATGGAAGTGAGTCAAGCAATCGAAAGCTTCACATCCGACAAATATGGCGCCATCTACCACTCCCGGCCACCCAAGCCTATTGGCGGCCTCAAAGTTTCATTCATTACGGTCGGTGACTGCGAACTTGAGTTCCTGCAGAACTTCGACACCTCGCAAGGCTTTGACATCAAGCACGGCACCCCTGGCGATACCAAACAGGACCAAAGTGCAATTGGCCGCTACATCGAGAAACGCGGCGCCGGGCTGCATCACATTGCACTGAAATGCTATGATATCGATGCACTGCTTCCACGACTTGCGGAATCAGGACATCGCATGATTGATCTCCAAGGCAGGCCTGGTTCAAGGCGTGCGCGCATTGGTTTTATGCATCCTTCCGGCCTAGGTGGTGTCTTGCTGCACTTCGTCGAACGCCAGGAACTGTGATCTGATTGAGTTCACATTCGTACTGTTTGCAACAGATGTTGCAAGCACGGGAACACCTCGATGAATATCAATCATATCGCCTGGTCCGGAGCTCTACTTTGCCTGACTGCGGCCGCCGCGCCTTTGGATGCTTCAGCAACACCCCTCAAATCAGTCCAGTGGAAAAACAGACCACTTTTGGTTTTCGCACCTTCGCCGGAACATCCTCTGCTGGCCAGGCAGCGCGCTGAAATCGGTCGCGTTATGTCGGGGATGATCGAACGCGACATGATAGTTGTCGAGATTGTCGGCAAATCACTTCGGACCGTCGTCGGCCGCTCGCCATCCGGCGGTGCAGTGGCTTTTCGACGTCATTACGGTGTCGGTTTGGATGCATTCCGCATTATTCTGGTCGGTAAGGATGGTGGCAGAAAGCTCGTGAGCAGCAAGGTAGTCTCGTCACGTAAGCTTTTTGGCCTTATAGACTCTATGCCGATGCGTCGTGATGAGATACGGCGTAAGCAATAGGAACGAAAACACACGCCAAGGATTGCGCCAATGTCCCTGGATGATCAAAATCGGAAGGCACGCCGTGCCGCCCGCACGCAAGGTCAGCTGGATACGGCAGCCTTCCTCAAAGTGGCTGATCGCTTCATTGACGTAGCCAATCGGGAAAACCAGAAAATACAAGCCACTGAATTGCACATGGCGTTTCTTTTTGCCACCGCTCGCTGCAACGCCCACGTCGCAAAGAACATCATGCAAGTCGACAAGCATGAGGACTTCGTCAATCAAATGGTTGAGAAGTACCGCGAAATGCTGCGGCAACATCTGGCAGACGGAGGTCTAGATCCAGACGGCTAACGGTCAGTCTGGAGTTCTCTCGACGGAAAAGCAGAAGCAATTCATCTCAAGTCAAAGTTTCTTGCCTTTGGCAAGTTCTTCAAGTTTGGCAAGAAACTACCGCTGTCGCATGAACGGATGGATGGCCAAACCAGCCCGCAGAGCCTTAGCTGCGCCTGACCAGTTGCGCCGCTTCATATTGATCGATGCCAAACCGGATAAGGCACCAAAGTGCCTTGGCTCCAGTGCCAGCGTGCGCTCAATATCAGCTACAGCCTCATCATCGCGGCCCATATAAAAGAAGATCGTCGCCCTCAAATTCCAGGCTTCGGAACATTTCGGCGCGCGCTTCAATGCTTGATCGACCAATTTGATTGCTTCGTTGTGGTCGCCGAGGCTTAAGTTGTGCCGCGCCTGGCGCATTAGCACATCAATGTCGACATCGCCAGATTTATACCAAAGCACCCAAATCTGGGCGGTCGCATACTGCGCTTGTTTCTCAGACGTTGAATTCTTGAGCGTCTCGAAAAGGATGTCGAGACGTTGCTTTTGCAGGCGAAGCCATTCAGACGCGTCAGCTTCCGTACGTAGCTGGGTGTAGGACTGGCCAACCGCTTGCCCGCCCCATACGAAACATAAAGCCAATACAAGAGGTAGGAGCCGCATTTTTGATCTCCTATTGGGATCCCTGATGGTAACCGGCCCAGACGATCAGCGTCTTCAATTCGTCGTTATCAACTCCGCTCGACAGGGTGCGGCTCGTCCTCATCATCGAAATCCATCGGTTCGGTCTCATCGATACCTGTAGTTTCGGCGAAGTCAGCGCCTTCTGGCCTTGCATCTGATTCAACACTTGCTTCATCGCCCGCTGCTTCGACTGGTTCATCCGCATTTGCGGCTGCAGAAGCATTGCCCTCATCGGCATCCTCTAGCTCGTCGATATCATCCGGATCTTCTGCCTCGTCTTCATCGTCCGTGAGATAGCCCTTACCAACCTTGTGCACTGTCTTTAGAACATCAACTGCCAGAGCAGCGTCGGTAAAATCATCGTCGTAGTCACACAATCCATCAACATTCGCCAGGATCGGGTCAGAACGCCAAAGCTGACGAAGCGCCTTGCGTTTGAGAGCCTCTGGTACTCCGTCTTTCATGAAGTCTTTGTAGTCGGACTCGTAATCCATCGCGTCGATATCGATGTTCTCAAGGTCATGCGGAGCAACGTCATTTTCAGTCGCCTCGACTGTTGTGGGTTCGCCATCTTGCGCACTTGGAGAGACCTCCGTTGAAGCCTCGTTACTTATGATTTCGTGCTGGTGATCCAGAGATGCGACCGTAGTTTCCCTGGCAACAGGATCTGCAGGAACCTCAACTGCCGAGGTCTTTGTCCTTGCCGGCTTCTCAGCGCCACGCTTCCTGCGTGACCAACGCAGCAAGAAGCCTTCATTGTTGTCTTGCTTAGGCATCAAACTTCCGCCGCTGTCTTTGTCGGGTAATGGCTATAGGTTCTTGACCAAACTTCTCAATTTCAAGGCGGACGCGATCGCGCTGCCGTTTGATAAACACTTCTTCCTGGTGATGCTCATCGACAAATTTCTCGACCCAGGCAACCAACGGCTCGATCATTGGAATGGCCTCGACGATGTCCTCGCCAGAGTCGAGGTAGTCCTGCGCTTCAAAGGGCGAGACGGTAACTAACCTGATATAATAAGGCAGTTCGCTGTCTTCATCCTCAGCGTCGGTGGCAACGACATAAACAACCGGAACGTCGTTTTCCAAGTTGACGACATAGGCTGAAGTCTCTTTGCGATGCATCCCGATCTCGAAGGTCCCCGCATAGTAGTGCGTGAACCCCTCTCCGGACTTCAGAACATCGCCCGGATCTAAATTCGGAATACCTACAAGAACACTTAAAGGCCGCCAGCGGTGATCCTGCCAGGCATGATCAATATCTTCCCGCGCAAGCACGACACCAACTTTCAGTGCGGTGGTCTTTACACTTGTTCTCACAGCGCTTCTGTCCCTACCCAAACCAAAAGCGCCCAACACCTCAGAATTCGGCAGCTAGACAAGTTGTAGAGCCTCCCAGAAAATACTTTAGATGCGCTCTTTGAACTTGGTTCTTTGCAAGAGCTGCAACCGACATTACGGTCTGCCGCTGGCGCACGATAGTGGTATATTGGTATACCAGACGCCAAATGGTCAAACTTTTGCGAGAGCAGCCGGTAACGACCGATAAATCAATAGTTCTCTACCCCAGAGAAGCCCTTGAAAGAATCTAATGACTGAAAGCGCAACGCCACCATCCAAAGCCTCCACTCGTTTGCTCATCTGCAATTGTGAAGACACAATGCAGATCGATGCCAATGCGTTAGCTGAAAAATTGGGTTACCGCGCTGACCTCACTCTTCATACTCAGCTGTGCAGACGTCAGATCGCTCAATTCGAGGCTGAGTTAGACGGTGGAGCTCCGTTACTTGTTGCCTGCACGCAAGAATCCCCGTTTTTTCAAGAGCTTGCAGATGAGCGGGAACATGAAGACATTAAGTATGTGAACATCCGCGAACGCTCTGGTTGGGGTGAGCAAGGCAGTAAAAGCCTTCCAAAAATAGCAGCCTTGATCGCTGATGCCGGTTACTCCAGCACCCCGACAGGTTCCATGACCATTCAGTCGGATGGCCAATGCCTCGTTTACGGTGCAGGACAGCAGACTTTGGACATCGCACAACAATTGGCCGATCGGCTCAGCGTGACAGTTGTGTTCACCGATGCAAGTGATGTCATCCCACCGACAACTGTGTCTGTGCCACTTCATATCGGACGCATTAAACGTCTGACAGGTACACTGGGCGCGTTCGACGTATCTATTGACGGCTTTGCTCCTATTATCCCATCCGCGCGCCAGAAAATGAATTTCGAAATGCCACGCGATGGCTTCTCGACCACCTGCGATCTAGTTCTCGATCTGTCCGGTGCTACACCCCTGTTCTCTGACACGGTCGTGCGCGACGGCTACTTCCGAGTCGATCCTTCACAGCCTGCGGCTGTCGCAAAGGCTGTGTTTGAAATCTCTGACATGGTCGGTGAGTTCGAGAAACCACTTTACGTCAACTACGATGCTGACATTTGTGCGCACGGCCGCAGCACAACGGTCGGCTGCCGCAACTGCCTCGACAACTGCCCGACAGGGGCGATCTCCCCTGACGGTGACAATGTCAAAATCGATGCGAACATCTGCGGTGGTTGCGGCAACTGCAGCGCAGTCTGCCCGACAGGCGCGGTGAGCTACTCCTACCCCAACCGACACGACATTATTCGCCGCCTTCAAATCCTCGCAGCTACTTATCGTGGGGCCGGCGGGGCCAATCCCTCCTTGCTCATCCACGACGAAAGTCACGGGGCAGGGATCATCTCGATGATGGCTCGCTTTGGTCGCGGCTTACCCGCCAATGTCATCCCTTTCGGCCTCTACTCAGTCTTCCAGACCGGCCATGAAACCATGACTGCAGCGCTTGCAGCTGGCTTCACTCGGATTGCCATCCTGTCTCCGCCCGACAAGCCACATGACCTGCCCGCACTCGAAAGCCAGGTTGAGCTAACAAATACATTTCTCAGTAAACTCGGCTGGGGTGAAGACCGTGTCGTCATTTTGAATGAACATGATCCGGACGTTGTAGAGACCAAACTCTACGAGGCTGCTGCAGCCGAACCGATCGCCACCAAGACCATTGCGACCCAGGGCGGCAAGCGAGACATCGCAAGACTGGCTCTAGCGACACTGAACGAAGCTGCCGCCGAACCGCAGGAAATTATCAAGCTTCCAGCTGGTTCTCCCTACGGTCGCCTCGATATTGATGCAGAAGGCTGCACACTGTGCCTGGCCTGCGTTGGCTCATGCCCAGCAGGCGCGCTCAGCGACGACCAGGAAAGGCCAAGGCTTAGTTTCAATGAGGCAGCCTGCGTTCAGTGCGGTCTCTGCGTGGCAACCTGTCCGGAGAAAGTCATCAAACTCGACCCACGCTACAATTTCACCGCCTCTGTTCGTGAGCCTATCACCATCAAGGAAGAAGAACCCTTTGAATGCATTTCGTGCGACAAGCCATTTGGTACCAAGAGCACCGTCGAGCGTATCGTTGTCAAGCTTGAGGGCAATCATGCCATGTTCCAGAACAAGGCACAGATCGATGTCATCAAGATGTGTGATGACTGCCGAGTGATAGCTGTCAGCAACGCTGGTGGTGATCCAATGACAATGGGTGAGCGTCCGAAGGTGCGTACCACCGAGGACTACCTCATGGGCAACGTCGACGACGACGAAACGTAAGTGGTCGTTTTCGTCCCCCGTTTTCTCGTGATAATAAGCCAGTGCAGTGCGATAGGGGGGACATAAATGACGGAAGCAGAAATCCTTGTCTTGCGAGGTGGTCTGACCGGCCTCGTGATCTAAGTTGTCTCGGTCAGCTTCGGGATGATATCAGCCTACATTGCTGGGCTCTGGTTGTTCCTGAAACACTCTCCTTTCGCCTTGAGGCTGATCACGTTCCTCCTCCTCACAGCCGGCTTGGCTTTAATGGGCGCCATCACCTGGGGTCTCCACGAATTTCTGTTGGCAACCGATCGCGCTTGGGCAAAACTGCCATCAACTTCGACAGAGATCACTAATTTTGGCGGGATACGACCAGATATACTCCAAGGTTTCACCTTGTATGAGGCAAGCGCGGCTCTTGGTTTCCTGGCCTTTGCCGGCATCTATCTCGCCCTCGCCTACATGACCTTTGGCTATCGCTGGCAGGACGAGTAACACTCGCCATACCAGGAGGTTCCGATGACAAAAGGCATGATCACTGCTCCACAACCAGAAGCCGTTGAGGTCGGAGCCGATGTTCTGCGCGCTGGCGGCAACGCGGTCGATGCAGCAATCGCGTGCGCACTCACACAAACGGTCGTAGATCCGCAAATGTGCGGCATCGCTGGCTTTGGCAACATTCAACTCTACCTGCCCACGCTCGGCATTCACACCACCTTCGACTTCCACGGTCGCTCACCCTTGGCCACCAAAGCAGACATGTGGGAACATTTGATCGAACACGAAGCGCTTGACGGTTGGGGCTTCATCCTGAAGGGCCGCGTCAACGAATTTGGTTATGGCGCTATAACGACTCCACGCTCACTCGCTACGTTTGATGAGGTTTTGCGCCGCTTCGGAACGCGATCAATGGCAGAGCTCTTACCCCCAGCCATCGCCTATGCCGAGGAAGGCTTCAAGGTACGCCCGCACATCAGCCATTTCTGGAACTTGCCACCAACCGCCGGACGTGACGCCAACATCACGATGGTCAACAAGCTGCCAGCAACACGCAAAATCTACTGCAAGGACGACGGCAGCGTGCTCGCGGTCGGCGACGTCTTGCGAAATCCGGATATGGGCAAAACGCTACTCAGCATTGCCGAGCAAGGCGTCGAAGACTTCTACACCGGAGATATCGCTCAGAAAATCGTTACGGATATAGAAGCGCACGGTGGTCTGATTTCGCACGCTGATCTTGCAACCTGCGCACCGGAGGAAAACGCACCACTTTGGGGCACCTATCGCGGCTATCGCATCGCCACCAACCACCCACCCGGCGGTGGCGTGATGTTGATTGAAATGCTCAACATTCTGGAGAATTTTGACCTTGCCGCCATCGGGCACAACAGTCCCGAATATATTCGCATCGTCGCCGAAGCGATGAAAATCGCAACCATCGACAAGGATACCAAGGTCGGAGACCCAAAGTTCTACAACGTCCCGATGGAGGAGCTTACGTCCAAAGCCTATGCAGCCCAACAGGCAGACAAAATCAAGCGCGGCGAGAAAGCCAATGTCGAGCGCCTCAACAATGGCGGACAGGAAAGTAAGAACACGACCCAGGTCACAGTCGTCGATGCAGACGGCAATTGTGTCACCATGACTCATACACTGGGCCAGCCATCAGGCGTCGTCACAGACGGGCTTGGATTTATGTACAACGGCGCAATGACGGTGTTCGATCCACGCCCCGGGCGATCAGGCTCACTGGCACCCGGCAAGGCCCGCTTCACAGCCGTATCGCCTACCATCGTATTCGACAAAGATAAGCCGATGCTTATCCTTGGCGCTCCTGGCGCGACCTACATTACGATGGGCAATCTGCAAGTGATGCTCAACGTCATAGACTTCGGTATGAGCGCACAGGAAGCGATTTCCGCCCCACGTATCGCCGCCACCTCAAACATCATCGAACTCACAAACCGTATCCTGCGATCAACGGAGAATGATCTGGTGGCCCAAGGCTACCCGGTTTTCCGTCATCCGGTGAGTCACAACTTCGCCTGGGTACATGCGATCCGGATCAAGAACGGCATCCTCGACGGCGGCGCCGACCCGGCGACCGATGGCATGGTTTTGGAAGTATAACGTTCGCAAGAATTTGATTCGTGGCAGGCAGCAGCTAGAAACCACTAATCGATGACCAACGCCACCAGATCTTCCTGCACGGCGTCGCCCTCAGCAATGTGCAGCTCTGAAATCTTGCCGTCACACGGAGCCTCGTAAGGCACTTCCATCTTCATAACTTCGAGGATGAACAACTCCTGCCCGGCCTTCACCTCTTCACCTTCACTCACGTGCAATTTCCAAACTGAACCACCTGTTTCAAGTTTGATGTTCGTTGCCATTGTTCGATCCCCTCAATCTCAAAACACGTCGACTATGGTCGGATGAAGAATTGCGCCTGCCCTAGCAGCTGCGGCAGCAATGGTTGCACGCGGTCAATCCAACGGCACAACATCAGTCGCGTCTCGCGCGGGTCGATCAATTCATGCACCGAGAACGCCTCCGCCCGCGGGAACGGCGACTGCTTTGCCGCTAATTGTTCTTCCAGCTCACGGCGCTTGGCTTCCGGATCATCTGCTTGGGCAATCTGACGATGATAGGCCACGGCAACGCCGCCCTCAACAGGCAGTGGACCCGTCTCAGCCGACGGCCATGCCAGCACGTAACCCTCTGGTCCATAGTGTGCGATCTGAGCGACACCGAATGACCGACGGATCATGATCGACGCCCACGGGACGTTCGACATCGCAGCCGTCAACACGGTGTTGGCCCCATGCCGGATCGTGGCTGCCTTCTCCGATTGCGATCCAATCATGAACCCGGGCTCATCAACAAAGCTCAGGATCGGCAAATGAAAGACCTCGCAAAGCTCAATGAAACGTCGCGCCTTTTGAGCACCATCGGCTGTCATTGCACCTGCTAGATGGCGTCCATCGTTCGCCCATATCCCAACCGGCTGGCCGTTCATACGCGCCAGCCCGGTGATTTGACTACGGCCGTAGCCGCGGCCCATCTCGAAAAATGATCCCTGGTCCAGAACCATCGACAGCAACCGCCGCATATCGAACGCACGACGACGGTCACGCGGAACAATATCCAGCAATGCCTCTTCACGCCGCTCAACGGGATCATCACACGATGCAATAGGTGCCAACTCCCACACGTGCGATGGCAAGTAGCTCAGAAACTGCCGAATTTGCTCAAAGGCCTCGCCCTCGTCCTCACTGGCATTGTCGACCGTCCCGTTCTTGGTATGAATGTCCGGACCGCCAAGCTCATCCTTGGTCAGCTTCTCGCCCATGGCCCGCTCAACCACAGCTGGCCCGGCGATCAGCACCTGCGCAGTCTTCTTCGACATCACTGAGAAATGCGACGCCACCAGGCGGCCGGCGGGCAGCCCTGCAACAGCACCCATCGCGGCGCTAGCGACGGGTACACTGGCCAGCGCCTGTGCGACAGATTTGAAACGCGCGGGCTCGAACACAGGAGCGCTGAGCGTCTTGGTTTTGGGCTTACCAACACTGCCGCCTGCACCCTCATGCAAACGAATAAGCGGGACACGATGCTTGACCGCCAATTGTTCCGTATAGACGCTCTTGCGTAAACCGGCGGCTGATGGAGAACCACCTTTCAGTGTAAAGTCTTCACCACCAACAACGACGCGCCGTCCATCAATTTTGCCAAAGCCCAGCACGAAGTTTGCTGGCGAAAACTCTTTGATATTCTCGTTTTCATCGAGCTCGGATTCACCCGCTCCCATTCCCACTTCATCAAACGATCCTTCGTCCAGTACGGCGTCGATACGCTCGCGTACTGTGAGGCGGCCACGCCTATGCTGAGCTGCAATCGCCTGCTCTCCGCCTTGCGCCTTGGCTAGCTCGCGACGCTGATAAATCTGGTCGACTTCGTCTTTCCAGCTCATGTGAACCAACTCATGTGTATCTAATCTGCAGTAGCTTGTGCTTTCTCTGTTTGCAAACCAGCAGCGGCAACCATCGCCATGTCATCATCAGCGTCGTTGTTGTCCGTGGTCAGCAACTTGTCGCCATAAAAGAATGAGTTTGCTCCGGCCATCAGGCAAAGTACTTGCGCTTCTTGCGAAAGGCGCCGGCGGCCTGCAGACAAGCGAACACGCGAAGCAGGCAAAACAAGTCGTGCCGTCGCAATCATCCTAACGAGATCAAGCGGATCAACCGGATCGCGATTACCCAGCGGTGTACCGGGTACAGCGACAAGCGCATTGATCGGTACACTTTCGGGATGAGGATCAAGATTTGCGAGAACCTGCAGCATACGTGCCCGTTCCCACTCGCTCTCGCCCATGCCGATAATCCCGCCCGAGCATACCGTTATCCCTGCGGCGCGCACATTCGCGATCGTTTCCAGCCGCTCATCATAAGTCCGTGTCGTTATGATCTGATCGTAAAATTCTGGGCTGGTGTCCAGGTTGTGATTGTAGGCCTTGAGCCCTGCATCAGCCAGCCGCTGCGCCTGCTGCTCATTGAGCATACCAAGCGTGACACAGGCTTCCATGCCCATATCGGTGACGCCTTGAACCATATCGACGACCTGGTCGAAATCTTCGCCTTCCCGTACCTCGCGCCACGCTGCCCCCATGCAGAACCGTGTTGCTCCGGCATCCTTTGCAGCCTGTGCTGCTTCAAGGACGGCTTCAGTTTGCATCAGCTTTTCGCGCTGGAGCCCTGTCTCTTTTGTGCAATGCGCCGACTGCGGACAGTACTTGCAGTCTTCCGGGCACGCGCCAGTCTTGATTGAAAGCAGACTTGCCAGCTGCACCGTGTTCTCCGGATGATACTGCTTATGGATGGTTTGTGCTCGATGCACGAGCTCAATCAGAGGTGTCTGCAAAATCTCAAGGATTTCATCTGTCGACCAGTTGTGGCGCAAACCAGAAAACTCAATTCGATCTGCTTCGGGTTGGCCAGCATCGTCGCCTGCATGCGCCATATGCTCGGTGCCTAGGTCTTTCAGATTATCCATAGTGCGCGGCTCAGCCCCGTATTGATATCAAGATCTAGAGACACCCTAACGCCTTTGCCGCCGCTGCACGAGGGCAAGGACGTCGCGAGCATCCATCAAAATGATTGGTGTCAGCATGCAGCTGAGATTGCAAGACCTGGCGCGGGGCGCGAGCATCAATCGAACATCAGTCCCATGATAACCAAGGGCATACAGGTGCCCTGCGCCTGCCCAGGGTTAATGTAGCCGAAAAAGGAGAACAGCATGGAGGAAATTGCCACTGGCTATGGCCTGATCGAGGGGCCTGTCTGGGACGCGTCTCAGGGTCTCTACTTCAGCGACGTCATTAACGGCGGTGTTTTCTTACTCAATCAATCAGACAAGATCAGCGAGGTCATTCCCAAGCGGCGAGGTGTTGGCGGCATGGCCCTGCACGCGGCTGGCGGGCTGGTTGTCGGCGGGCGGGATATCGCCTACGTGAGCCTTACGGAGGGAACAAGCCACACGTTCCTGGATCAAGCGGCAGCTGATAACGCCACCGGATTTAATGACCTGACGACCGACCGCCATGGTCGGGTTTATGTCGGCTCCCTTGCCTTCAAGGTCTTTGCAAAAGAACCTCCGGCGCCTGGCAACCTCTACATGATCGACTTGGATGGCAGCACCAAGAAGATCTCCGACGGCATTATGCTGACCAACGGCCTCGGTTTCTCACCTGACGGAAGTCGGCTCTATCATAGTGATGCACGCGGCCAGGTCGTCCGTGTCTACAATGTCAGTGATGACGGCACGCTCTCTCCCTGGCAGGAGTTCACATCACTCGGAGCGGATGGCGTAGCCGACGGACTCAAAGTCGCGAGCGACGGATCGGTCTGGGTTGCAGACGCCCATGGTGGACGCGTCGCCGTCCACAACGAAGACGGAAGCCATCGTGAAGACATAGAAGTTCCACTGCCCATGGTAACATCTCTTTGTTTCGGCGGCAGTGATTTACGAGACCTTTACATAGTAACCGGATCTCGCGGAGGACCACGCGAAAACTGCGGCACGGTTTTCTGCATGCGAGTAGACATTCCCGGCCTACCGCTCACGCCCGCACAAGTCGCCTTCTAGTTCGACGCCAATAAACACCACAAACTGCCAAATCAAAGTAGGAAAGTCGCTATGAAAGTCGTTGAAGCCATTTCCGAAATTCTTAAACGCGAAGGCATCGATTGTATTATCGGCTATCCCGTCAACCACGTGCTTGAGTATGCAGCACACTTGGATATCCGACCAATCATCGTCCGACAAGAGCGCGTTGGGCTGCATATGGCGGACGCAATTTCGCGACTGTCATCAGGAGAAAAAATTGGTGTGTTTGCCATGCAGCATGGCCCTGGCGCCGAGAACGCATTTGGTGGCGTTGCCCAGGCCTATGGCGAATCTGTTCCACTGCTGGTGATGCCTATGGGCTATCCGCGCCGCCTCGCACACGTTCACCCGAATTTCAACTCCACGCGTTCGATGGAATCGATTACCAAGTCCGCCGAACCGGTCACTTCGGCAGCCGAACTGGCGAACGTAATGCGACGCGCATTCATGCGCCTGCGCAATGGCCGAGGTGGCCCTGTCCTGGTCGAGCTCCCAACTGATCTTCTGATGGAAGAAATGCCAGACGTCAACCTAAGCTATTCTCCAGCTGTATCAACGCGTTTTGGGCCGGACTCTGCCGACGTCGCCCAGGCCGCCGAGCTCCTCGCAACTGCCAAGCGTCCCGTCATTTACGCCGGCCAGGGCGTGCACTACGCCAAGGCCTGGCCACAACTCAAACAACTCGCAGAGTTGTTGGCTGCCCCGGTCTGCACCAGCCTAGAGGGCAAAAGTGCATTCCCGGAAGACCATCCTTTAAGCCTTGGCGCCGGTGGCCTGGCAATGCCGCGACAAGTGCGGACATTCCTTGACAATGCTGATGTCATCATCGGCATCGGCTGCAGTTTCACCGAGTCCAATTTCTGTGTGAAGATGCCGAAAGGCAAACGCATCATCCATGCCACTATTGACCCAATGGATCTCGGCAAAGACGTCCCGATTGAGATTGGCTTAGTCGGCGATGCAACACTCACGCTCGATGCGCTGCTGTCAGCGTTAGAGAAACATGTTAAAGCACCGCGTAATTCGGCTCCGGTTGTAGATGAGATTAAGTCGATCAACGACCCATGGATGGCCGAGTGGCTTCCAAAGCTTGAGTCGGATGCCAAACCGCTCAATCCGTATCGTGTCCTATGGGAACTACAGAAAATGGTCGATGTTGCCAACACCATCATCACGCATGATGCTGGCAGCCCGCGCGATCAACTGACCCCATTTTGGAAGTCGACAACACCACTCTCCTATCTCGGCTGGGGGAAGACGACACAACTCGGTTACGGCCTGGGGCTTGCCATGGGCGCAAAACTCGCCTGCCCGGACAAGTTGTGCATCAACGTCTGGGGGGATGCTGCCATCGGCTTCACCGGTATGGATTTTGAAACCGCCGTCCGTGAGCGCATTCCAATTCTGTCGATCCTGCTCAACAACTTCTCGATGGCCATTGAACTGAAGGTCATGCCGGTATCGACCGAGAAGTACCGCTCGACAGACATTTCCGGAGACTACGCCGCCATGGCCCGCGCCTTTGGCGGTTATGGTGAGCGTGTCACTGATCCAGGCGAAATCGCCGCGGCCATTAAGCGAGGCATTGCTGCGACAGAAGCCGGACAACCAGCCCTTTTGGAGTTCATTACCTGCAAGGAAGTCGAAGTTTCCCGCCAATAGCGAGCAACAATCACTCGCGCCATTCACGATTGGAATCAGGCTATGCAAATCTATGACTTGCGCGCCGGTAGGCTTCTCGGCCATAAAGCCCGGATCAGTGCTAATTTGCCTGTACAGGCGGCCCTGATCAATCCTTACTGCACCACGAAGATATACTGAGGAGAAGACGACCGTGTCGAATTCGAGAACCGTCCTGATCGACAACCATCCAGGCCGCACCGCGCAGACTGTAGGCATCGCGCGCGTACTCGGAACTGACACATCGCTCATTCACGAGCCGTCTGTGGGGGTGATTGGCAACAAGGGCGACAGCCAGTGCTACATGGGTGTTCAGGCCAAGGTCGAAGCTATCCATGAATCGCTACTCGGCCGCATGGGCCGCGAAGACGGCAAAATGCCGATGCGCCTGGTTCAGCCAGAATATACCGTCGCGACTTCTGATGGCATCCGCAACGGCACGCGTGAAATGCGCTATTCGCTGATCGGCCGCGAAGTCACACACGACAGTATCTGTGAACACCTGAGCGCCAGTGGCCTCGAAGGTACCATCGCTGTTGTTGCCTGCGATAAGCCACCTGTCGGCACGCTAGCCGCGCTGTTGGAACACAACCGGCCATCGATCATCATGTCCGATGGACCAATCCGCCCAGGCGTAGATCCCAAGTCAAATGAGCCACTTGATATCATCAGCGCCTATCAGGCTGCCGGTCATCAGGACCCCGAGCATCGCGAGCGGATCGCCTGCGCGGCCTGCCCCGGTTACGGCAGCTGTAGTGGCATGTTCACCTACAATACAATGCAGACGTTTATCGGTGTCGTCGGCATGCAGCCATTGCATATGGTAGCACCGCCATCTGACGATCCGCGCCGCACGGAGCAATTCCCAGGCGAACTTGTCGACTATCTAGAAGGTCTGATCGACAGCAACACCACACCACGCGACATCGTCGGCCCCGACTCGATCCGCAACGCACTCATCACTGCCATGGCGATTGGTGGTTCGACCAACGTCACACTTCACACGCCGGAAATCGCACGTGCGGCTGGCTACGCTGATTTCTGGAAAGAGATCATGACGCCGGAAGAGTTCAACCATCTCTCACAGAACGTCGTACCGGTTCTCACTGATGCACGCCCCTATGGCCAGTATTCCATGGTTGACATTGATCAGGTCGGCGGAGTTCAAGTCATTGTGCGTGAACTTCTCGAAGCCGGCCTGCTGAACGGCGACGTCCCAACCTGCACCGGCGAAACGCTCGCA
This sequence comes from Filomicrobium sp., assembly GCA_002689605.1. GTDB lineage: Bacteria > Pseudomonadota > Alphaproteobacteria > Rhizobiales > Hyphomicrobiaceae > Tectiglobus. The sequence goes on along the minus strand of NZGY01000095.1, from coordinate 5,045 downwards.
CAACAGGTCGAGCGCCTCGCCACACCAAGAGCTGACGGCACCGTCATCTACCCGGTCGCAACTCCATACAAGTCAACCGGTGGCCTACGCGTCCTCGGCGGCAACCTCTCACCGGCATTCAGTGCTGTCCTCAAACTCGCTGGCGTTGAGGCCGGACTAGAGGACAATGTCTTCAAAGGCAAGGCTCGGATCTTCGAAGGCGAAACCGGCCTTCTCGAAGCACTGGATAAGAATCCCGACAGCTTTGAGAACAACGACATCATCATTGTCCGCTACGAAGGCCCAAGCGGAGCTCCGGGCATGCCGGAGATGCTGGACCCGACATCGCGCATCACAGCGCTGTGCCGCGAGCGCGAAATCGTTCTAGCCCTAATGACAGATGCCCGTTTCTCTGGTGGCTCTGTCGGCCTCGTCATCGGTCACGTCGGCCCAGAAGCAGCCCTGGGCGGCCCAATCGCATTCATCGAAGACGGTGATGAGATCGTCGCGGATCTGAACAAGAACGAGCTGAACTGCACCGCGCTGAGCGACCCGGCCACTTTGGAAGCCCGTAAGGCAGCATGGCAGAAAGTTGTCGACGCAAATGGTGGCATCCATCCAAACTGCGGTGACGCCGACACCCGTCTCCTCAACCGCATGCGCCGCTCAGCCGTGCCTGCTACGCGTGGAGCCGGCATGCATCCTGATCGCGAAGTCTGGGTCAACGAGCAACGCGAAGCTGCTAAGTCAGGCTTCGTGCCAAGCAACAAGCATCGCCCTGGCTCGCAGAAAGCGTTCTAGGAACGGCCAAATGCAATGCTGGGTTCTCAAGAGGAGCTCGGCATCGCAAATCAGGACACATCCAAGAATACCCCATTCGAGGCTCCAAAGAACCGCGCATTCGAAGAGGCAACGCTATGAAACTCACCCTCTTCATCAATGCAGAACATGGTCGGGACGCCCCATTCGCCAAACGCCTCAAGGAGCACGCTGAACAGGTCCGCCTGGCGCGCGACCTCGGCTTCGATGGCGTCACCATCGGCAACCATCTGAACTACGGCACAACCGCCTGGTTTCCATCTCTGGATACCTTGTTCTATCTGGCCCCACACGCAGAAGGCATGTCACTCGGCACCTGCATGCTGTTGCTACCACTTTACGATCCGCGCCATGTCGCTGAGCAGGTCGCACTGCTTGATGCGGCGTGCGAAGGGCGGGCGATCTTGGGCGCATCGCCCGGCTGGACCAAGGACGAGTTCGAGGTCATGGGCCTGGATCATGACCGCCGCATCAGCCGCTACAAGGAATCAGTCGAAATCATACGCCGCCTCTTTACCGAGGATGAAGTCAGCTTCGATGGCAAGCACTTCAAGCTTGAGAATGTCAGCCTGGCACTCAAACCAACACGCCGACCTCGGCCGCCGATGTGGTTCGGCGGCAGCGTGGACAAGGCGATTGCTCGAGCAGCACATCTGGCCGAACCAGAGTTCGGTGATAGCTGGGTTGTCTCTTCCCACCTCAAGCGCGACGTGCTGGTCAAACAATCAAAGATATTCAAAGACGGACTGGCCGGGCTTGGCAAACCATTGCCGTCAGACTTCCCGATGTTGCGCAACATTGTTGTGGCGGCTGACCGTGAGACAGCCATTCGAGATGTTGGACCAGCGATTGCGGCCAGCTACAAGGTCTTTGGCGGCCTCGGAGTGGCCGATGGAACAGCCATCGCGAAAAACCAACAGGCTGAGTTCGATCGACTGATCAACAATCGCTTCATCATCGGCGCGCCTGAAGAATGTGCCGAAGAGATTGCCAGTCTGATGCGGGAAACGGGCTGCAACCGCCTCGTCACGCGCATTCAATGGCTGAGCATGGATCATAAGCATGTTATGCGAACACTCGAACTGATCGGCGACAAAGTCGCGCCAATGGTCGACAAGGCCTTGGCGTAGCTAGTCGCTTGAGCTGACACCTAACGCTGCAATCGGCACACAGAGCATTACGCAGCACCCATCTTATTCTCCTGGCGATATTCGAACGAAGAGCGTTGAGCCAAGCAACCTAGAATGCAATGGTCGAGCGATCACCATAGATCATCGAACTAGGGATCGCCAACGTGCCTGCCAACAAGACGGTCATTCGCTTCAATCATTGGATTCATGCCGACATGCTCGCACGATACGACCGTGAGCCGGGCGTTGATCTGGTGATGCTGGAACAAGACGATGAGGATGGCGCTTGGCCGGTCATTCAAGCTGCGCATGCCTATCAGATATCAGCTGCGAAAGACGAAGTGCAACGCAAATGGCAGGCNACGCCAGAGTTCCTCGAGCGTGCCCCAAACATNCTATGCATCTCATCTGGCGGGGCTGGATTTGATACCGTGGACGTCGAGGCCTGCACCAAAGCAGGTGTCCTCGTCGTCAATCAATCTGGCGGCAATGCGCAATCAGTNGCCGAACACACTCTCGGCATGATGTTGGATCTCTCAAAGCGCATTAGCGAAACAGATCGCCTTCTACGCACCTCTCGCGGCTATGCCCGAGAAGAACTCATGGGGCGCGAAATCGCGGGCCGCACAATCGGAATTGTTGGCCTTGGTCACGNTGGACGNCGCGTCGCGGCCCTAGCCCAGGCCTTCGATATGACAACTATTGCCTACGACCCATACGTCGATGCCGACAAGATGACNGAAAGCAAAGTTCAGAAAGTGTCGTTCGANGAGCTGCTCGCAAAAGCAGACTTTATCTCAATTCACTGCCCACGCAACGCAGAAACCCTTGGGATGATCAATGCTGATGCCCTGTCCAAAACGCAAAAGGGCACNATCCTCCTGACAACTGCCCGTGGCGGCATTGTCGACGAAGCCGNCCTCCTCGACGCCATGCAGTCCGGCCACCTTGGGGCTGCCGGCATTGATGTCTGGGACATCGAACCACCACCTCTCGATCACCCATTGCTGCAGTTCGACAACGTCGTTTCAACCTACCACACGGCCGGTGTCACTCACGAAGCCCGCGGCCGCATGGCACGCATAGCAAGCGAGCAAGTCATTCAGGTCCTAGCCGGCAAGCGTCCACCCAGATTGGTCAATCCCGATGTTTGGCCAGCCTACCTTAAACGCTTCGAGCGCATTATGGACTTCGCTCCGGAAAGCTGAGCTTCCTGCAACCGAGCACATTTCCCCAAGGACAAATCAAATGGCAGTCGTTGAAACCGAAACCCACGGCCAAACTCTCGTCGTCCGCATGAATCGCCCTGAGCGGCTCAACGCACTCAACACCGATCTACGCCAAAGTTTGGCCGAAACCTGGATGATGTTCCGCGAGAGCAAGGAACTGGAGGTTGCCATTTTAACCGGAACCGGACGAGGATTCTGTGCCGGTGAAGACATGAAGGAAACTTTGGAACATGGTGTCGTAGGTGGCAAAAAGCTTGCGATTGAGGACTTGTTCCGGACCGGCAAATTGGAAAAACCTGTCATCGGCGCCATCAATGGCTTCGCCATGGGGGGTGGCTTCATGCTGGTTGAGGCAACTGATTTGCGCGTTGCGGTGCGCGGCGCATTGTTTGAAATCAGCGAGGCCAAACGCTGGCTACTAGGCGGTTACAACCACGGACATCTCGCCAACCTGCCTTATCCGGTCGCTATGGAGATGGCACTCGGCTTCCGCTTTACAGCTGAACGCTTTTACGAATTGGGCTTCATTAACCGCCTAACCGAGCCCGATAATCTTCTTCCAACAGCTCTTGAGATGGCAGGGCATCTGCTTACCCTGCCGCCCGCTTCACGCGTCAACACAGTCCACATGATGCGCCAGATGCGCCCGCGCGTCGCTCCGCCAATGCAGGGACTGGCAGATGCACTCCACGAACATGGCGCCTTGAGCGATCGAGTCGAATCCCGCGCCGCGTTCTCCGAAAAGCGCAAGCCCAACTTCAAGGGATGGGATAATCCCGAGGACCGCTACAATCTTCCCTCCATCGATGAAGTAACCGGCACTTTGAAAAAATAGGCCATACACGCATGGATTTCGAACTCGAAAACAAGGTCGCACTCGTCACCGGTGGCAGCCGTGGCATTGGCCGTGCTGTCGCTCTGACACTGGCCAGCCATGGAGCTCATGTTGCGATTTGCGGCCGCGATCAAAGCAGCCTCGACGAGACCGCCGGCGAGATTGAGATATTGGGAGGCTCATGCTGGCCAATCCAGGCTGACGTCAGCCGCCCCGAAGATGTCGAAAGACTAGTCGCAACAACCGTGATGGAAGCAGGCAAGATCGATATCCTTGTCAACAATGCTGTAACTTCGACCAGCGCACCCTTCGACGAACTGACCGATGATCAATTCCGCTACCACATCGACGTTAAGCTGATGGCCTATATCCGCATCGCTCGATTGGTGCTGCCGCATCTCCAATCACAGGGCAGCGGACGCATCGTCAACATTGGTGGTATGACGGCACGTATCGTTGCCCCGCTGAGGATGACGAACGGCGTAGTCAATGCCGGCGTCTCCAACTTCACGAAACAGTTTGCAGGCTATGCAGCCAAACACAATGTGACGGTCAATTGCGTCCACCCCGGCTACACGGCAACCGAACGTGTTAACCAGATATTCGAGCGCGAGGCAAAGGACACCGGTTCTTCAGTTGCAGACGTCATTCAACGTCGTACCGCTGACATCCCGCTCGGCAAACTCATCCAACCTGATGATATCGCTNCAGCCGTACTGTTCTTCTGCTCGCCACTTGCACAAATGGTCACTGGCCAGTGCATCGCCGTCGACGGCGGCTCAGGCGAGGCGATCGCCTACTAAAAATTTTTCATTCCATAACACGCGAATAACTTGTTGCTGCAATTTTCTGCCTCGATTATCAGCGAAACACTTCTGAATTGAGTCCGCAATTCCGAAGTCTCTGTTCGGCTCTGATGTAGTTTTCCCTTCTAACTCATGGCGCCGGCGAGGCATTGGCGGGGCGTAAGTCGCTCGCCGTCACGTTCAATNATGCGGNGCCAACCGAGGTAGCTGGGCAGATATTTCGAAGCGACGCCTTTGAAGCGCGCCA
>NZGY01000094.1 GCA_002689605.1 Filomicrobium sp. | reverse complement strand
TGATTGGGCAACGGTTGGGCGCGGATCAGACGAGCTCAAGGTGTTCATCGGCACACTTGGCTGGAGCCGGACGGCCTATGTCGAGTTCTGCGACGACGATAATCAACTAGGTCGTTTTGCTCATTGGCTTTGAGTGTATCCAATTTTGAATGTTGCTGGTGGAAGCGTCCGCTCACTGCTGACTAAGATGTTTGCGCTCGGCCTTGGCCAGTACAGAGTCAATCGTCCGACATAAGAATTTCACCATGTTAGCCTGAAAGCTGCCTTCCTGATACGTCGATAGCTTGCCAAGTGATTTCGTCATGTCGCGGTAAGCTTTTTTACTCATCTTGTTGGCCGCTTCTACCTCGGCCGCTGGCAGTGATTTCAAGCGCTCATGCGCCCACGCCACAACCGTGTAGTCCGTCTTCTTCTTGCAAACGAAAGAGTGCGCCTCGTCGAGCCCGATGATCGACCCAACGCGCTTGCCTTCTTCTGCGAGTGCCGGACTCACGCAAAGCCAAATGAGAGCAGCGATGACGAACCTGGCGAGCATTTGCGGACGACATTAAAATTGAAGCTGGTCGCTACTGTAATCAACCAACACACAGTTTCAAGCTATTGGAAACGAGTGCGGCAACCATTCGGCCAACTTGGCAATTCAGATTGAGCACGCCGCCGTCGCGCTTCGTCGTGCTCACGCGAAAAAGCTGCAAGCAATAAGATATTGCTTGCAGTTCAAGTCATGAAACAAGTTATGGAAAATTGTAATGAGGGACATTCCCGACCACATCTACAGAGCATTGCGATATGGCCGGGCTAAAATCCTCCACAGGGGAAGCCTGGACATCGGAGGCAATCGCAAACTACAAGTCGAAAATCTAGAAACAGTGCAAAATTTCTCTACAATTTTAGGTAATCGCGATTTTTTCTCTGGCACTGGAGACGAGGAATAGAGCCATGGCCGTCGAAATTGATGCTGAGCGTGTACTGCGAGACCTGTATGGCCTCAGGAAGATTGGGGCTTTCAAGACAGGTGTGCATCGCCCGACACTCTCCGCCGACGACATGACAACACGGCGATGGCTCGCCGATGAGTTGCGTGCGATCGGCCATGAGGCGCACATCGATGGCATCGCAAACGTCATCGGCTACTCACCGGCACCGGGGCGCAAACTTCTGGCTGGTTCACACATCGAGAGTCAGAACGAGGCTGGTTGGCTGGATGGTGCACTCGGTGTCATCTACGCCCTGGAAGCGGCTCGCGTTATCGCCGCAACACCCGGGGATGAAGACGTTGGTGTTGATGTCATTGCCTTCGCAGATGAAGAAGGACACTTCGGTAGCTTTTTGGGCAGCTATTCGTTCGTTGGCGAGTTGGACGAAGCCACGATTGATGCAGCAGCAGATCGCACCCGTGGCACGCCACTTCGGGAAGCCTTGAGTAATGCTGGCTTGGGTGACCAGAAGCGCGCTCTCATTCAGAAAGATAGATACGTCGGTTTTCTTGAAGCCCACATTGAGCAAGGAGACCGTCTCGAAAGCAAGGCGCTTTCGATCGGTATCGTCACCAGCATTGTCTCAATCTCTCAATTCAAGATCACATTCGAGGGTACACAGAACCACGCCGGCACAACGCGCATGGCGATCCGCCGCGATGCCGGTGTGGCCGCAGTTGAATTTCTACAAAAACTGCAAGATGTCTTTGCCAGACATTCGGGCGAACACACGGTTTGGACAACCGGACGGATCACTCTGGAGCCAGGAGCTCCGAGTATCATTCCCGGTCGTGCGGAAGTTTTGTTTCAGTTTCGCGATGACAATCCTGAGAAACTTGCCGAGCTGGAAGCCGTGCTTGCCGAAGCGGTTCAGCAAGCCGATCAAGACGGTCCTTGCGCGGCCAAATTGGAAACACTCGCTAAAAGCATTCCAGCAGTGATGGACAACAGCATCCAGTCGGCGCTTGAGACAGCCGCAAGCTTGCATGCACCGAACAAGTTTATCCGGATGCCGAGCGGTGCCGGTCATGATGCACAGATTGTTGCCAGGCATTTGCCTGCCGGGATGATGTTTGTACCGAGCATCGGTGGCATCTCACACCACTGGACCGAGAACACTTCGGATGAAGACATTGTTCTTGGGGCGAGGGTGTATGCTCAGGCGGTTGCGGAGATTCTCTTACCCAACAAGTGACAGCATGTTAGCCAGCAAGTGCTAAGAACCCATTGAAGCATCCATGAAGTGGCTTGTGGGATAGGGAGATTAGCGCAACCCTTGTTCACATTTCAAACGCCGCGTTGAGGTTTGAGATGGCTGCATACCTCACGACAATAGTCGGCCACCATCCACATCAATTGTGGTACCAGTTACAAAATCGTTCTGAATAACAAATAGTATGCCTTGGGCGACCTCTTCCGCTGTGCCAGCACGTGGGATCAGATTTTTCGCGGTCTGATTTCTGTAGAACTCTTCACGCTCCTTGCCTTCAAGTGATGACATCGGCGTATCGATCGTACCCGGTGCAACAACATTCAAACGACGTGGGGTGATTTCGGTCGCGACGGTTCGCACCAGGGCTTCGACAGCACCACCGACTGATGAAATTGCGACTTGTCCGGGATTGGCTTTTCTTGCGGGTGTACCACTCACAAGCACGATGGTGCCATCCTGCGTGACATGAGGCACACCAAGTTGCAGAACGTTTACATACCCCCAGAGCTTTGCAAAAGAAGCTTTGTAGCCTTCGAAATCCATTTCTAGAAGCTGGCCGCGTGCACGCGTGCCACCGGTTGCGGCACTCACGAGAATCTCAAATGGTGCGTATTCCGCGAACAACCGGGCCAGAGCCTCTCGATCAAGCGTATCACACTGGCGCAACGTGATGCCCTCTGGGATATCTCCCGCACGTCCCACATCACGACTAATGGCGATGACCTCTGCACCGAGTTCTGCGAGTTTCTTTGAAGTCGCAAGACCGATCCCGGAAGTGCCGCCCAAGATCAATGCGCGTTTTCCTGTTACATCCATACCTGACCCACCTGTTCGTATTGCCAACGTCCCTATCGCTTCACCGCATCGGGAACCGCGTCGTCGCGTATCCCACTTCGGCCAGTCTATAACGAACTCCATCCGGAGGAATAGAGATTGGCATTGCTATGGAAAGCACAACTGATGGGTAAGGCGCGGGATCAACTGACGGAAACAGATATCATGTTCAAAATCCAGTCGTCCTGGTGAAGATGCTATAATCAACCATCGATCAACGATTATCGGATCAATTGGATGCAGCGTTTCACGGATAAGGTCGCAGTTGTCACCGGCGGCGCATCAGGTATTGGCGAAGCAGCCGTCAGGCGTTTTCTTGATGAAGGCGCAAAAGTTGTTTTTGCGGATTGGGATGGCGCGCGCGGTCAAACCGTTGCTGAAAGTTTGCAGAGCTGCAGCGATGACTTCCGCTTTGTCGAAGCAGACGTTGCGGATGAAGCTGCAGCACAAGGGATCATTGACCTAGCAGTCAAAGAGTTTGGAAAGGTCGACATTCTGGTCAATAACGTCGGTATTCGTATGTATCAGACCGTCGTTGAAGCCAGTGCGGAAAGCTGGGACAAACTGTTAGGCGTAAATCTCAAGAGCTATGCCTTTTGCGCCAAGGCCGCCATTCCACATTTTCAACGGCCTGGTTGCAGCATCGTCAATGTTGCTTCAGTCCGCACAGTGATAGCAGGAAGCAAAACCGTCCAATACGATACGGCAAAGGCTGCAATTGCCGGCTTGACCCGCGGCATGGCCATAGATCATTCGCCCGACGGCATCCGCGTCAATGCTGTTTGCCCCGGCCCGATATTTACGCCATTTCATGCGCGTCGCATCGAGGCTGCAGGCCAGACTGTTGAGGACTACAATGATGATGCAGCCCAGCGCACAATGCTGCGCCGACCAGGTACGCCTGAGGAGGTCGCCGCCTGCATCCTTTTCCTCGCGTCTGATGATGCTTCATACATGACGGGGAGTTGCCTGTTCGTTGACGGCGGCATGACTGCACTTTGATCGACCGACCACCTGCACGGCTGCTGCCATATGTAGATCGCCAGTGTTCTTCCACTATCCTTCGTGACGAAGCTTACGTCGGATCAGACGATGCATCTTTTGTGCGTGGCGACCAACCATATGCCTTTGCGCATGCTCCTCCCATCAGCATTGCACGCTCATCATCGGTGATCCGATCGGTTTCAATGAAGGGTCGAACACCCTGCTCATAATTCACGACCGCATGCGCGCGTGTCCAGTCAGTTCCCCATAGGCAACGCTCGAAGCCCCAGGCATCAAACAGCCGCGCGAGTGGATCCCAGATGTCATTGAAGGGATAGGGTTCCCGCGAGAGAGTGCACGCTCCGCTCACTTTGATGACTGCATTATCGCGCTTGGCCAGATCAAGCACTTTCGGCAGATCTGCCCATGGCTTTGGTGGAGCTGGCGGCGTGTAAGGTTGTAAGATCGCCATGTGATCAATGACAAAGCGTGCATTGGGGTGGCGATCAATAACGGCCGTTCCCGCATCGATGTTATCCCAGAATAGAATGTTGACCGGAAAGTCATGATGAACTGCAGCACGAACGATGCGATCCAATCCGGGGTGGTCCGGACTGCGTCCTTCTTCCTTGCGCAAGAAGATCCGGATCGCGACCGCGCCTGGCGTCTTTTTCCAATCGGCGATGATGTCCTCGACCTTCGGATCATCTGGGTCGACAGGTTTCACGATTGCCAGCCTGTCTGGGTGCGCGCGTTGTACGTCAACGGCATAACTGGCGTCGTAGCGATACATCGAGAACGAATAAACAAAGATCGCACCATCAACACCGACAGTATCCATAGCGGAGATCATCTCATCTCCCGTGACATGGTCCGGCCAGTTGGGCACAGTATCCCAGGGACGTTCTGGAGTGTTCGCCTCGTAGGCATGGACCTGAGAATCAATGATTGGAATTTGCACACTCCGCTATGAGCCGATGAGCCAGCATTCTATCAGGGCAGGCAGGATAAAGAGCGAATATGTGAATTTTGCTGGCAATTGATATTTTATACGCCTACGCGCAAGCCGCAGTAAGCCCGAAGCACCAACGGTGACAACAGCCCGCGGATAATTGCACCAGCAGTCTCGCTACGCATTGCACGCACGGTTCCACGCATTCATCATCCACATCCTTAAATTCCAAACGCGTCCAATGCTCTGGACTGCGCATCAAAATGGGGGGCACGCATGCTCGATCTCAGTGGCAAAGTGGCATTCGTTACTGGAGCTGGTTCCGTCGGAGACGATCCAGACGCAACCGTTTGGGGGAATGGCAAGGCGACTGCTGTTCTGCTCGCACGGCAAGGTGCCAAAGTCTATGGCGTCGACCTCCGGCAAGACGCGGCTGATGTTACGAAAGCGATCATTGAGAAAGAAGGCGGTGTGTGTTCGACACGCGCTGTCGACATGACCAACGCTGCAGACGTCGAAGCCGCTGTTGCAGACTCCATCAGTCAATTTGGCGGGATCGATATTCTCGTCAACAACGTCGGCGGTTCAGCGCCTGGCAGCGCTGTCTCAATGACCGAAGAGGTATGGGATACGCAGATCGATCATAACCTCAAGACCGCGTTTCTTGGCTGCAAGTATGTCATTCCGGTGATGGAGAAACAGGGCAAAGGGTCTATCATCAATATTGCATCGATCGCCGGGCTTAGCATGAGCGCTGACCGTGCTCATATCGCCTATTCGACAACGAAGCTGGGACTATTTGCGTTTTCAAAGTCAATCGCTGTCACCCATGCCAAGCAAGGCATACGGTGCAATACGGTTGTGCCGGGGTTGATGCACACGGCTCTGGTCGAGCACCGTCTGGCCAAAACGATTGGCGCCAATGACCTCCAAGGTCTCATTGATCGACGCAACGCTCAGTGCCCGACCGGGAAGATGGGTAACGCCTGGGATATAGCACATGCCGTTTTATTCCTGGCCTCGGATGAGGCGGGTTATGTCTCCGCGACAGAACTTGTTGTTGACGGCGCGCTTACCGCATCTCGCAGCTCGGATTGATGCCTATTCCCGATATCATTGATAAGGCATAACCTCAGCGGCGTGAGATTTTCCGCCCAGACCTAAATTCAATCTCACTCGCTGACGTTTGGCCAACCCGTTGAATTCTGGGAATCCTAGAACCCAATCAATCGCAACCTGCTGCACGTGTGAGCTTTAAGGCTCAAACGTCTACGCCGGTTTCAATTCAAAGTCTGATTGATATTACAGAACGCGGGCTCCAGCCGTTGACGAGACACGTGGCACAAGCGCCTTGACCAAGTTCGTCATTTCCAAAATCCCGACAGGGCTGCCATCTTGCGTGACAACATAGGAGTGTGTCGTGTCACCGCCAGAGCGCGCGATCATGCTTTCGAGTGTATCATCATAATCGACTTCACCATGCGCATCGCTCGGAATGCCACCGTCGATTGGTGTCATGATCGAGCGCACGCGCAGAACCCGTGCACGATTGATGTCGCTGACAAAATCTTCGATGTAAGGATCATTAGGATTAAGCAGAATGTGCTGCGGCTCTCCTTGCTGAACAACTTCCCCATCCTTGAGAATGACGAGGTGATCGGCGAGCTTCAATGCTTCATCGAGATCATGCGTAATAAAGATGATGGTCTTGTGCAGATCCTTCTGCAGCTCCAACAGCAGATCCTGCATATCAGTGCGGATCAGCGGATCAAGCGCGGAGAAAGCTTCGTCCATCAACATAACCGGCGAATTCGACGTTAAGGCGCGGGCAATGCCCACACGTTGCTGCATGCCGCCTGACAATTGATGCGGATAATGGTTCTCAAAACCACCTAGGCCTACGCGGTCCAACCACTTGCGAGCATCTCCCGCAATGGGGGTAGAATTCTCACCACGCACACTCAGAGCCATTCCAGCATTCTGTTCCACAGTACGGTGCGGCAGAAGCGCGAACTTCTGGAACACCATCGACATCTGGGTCTGGCGCAAATCGCGCAATTGATCCTCGCTGAACGAGAGGACATCCACCCCGTCTACCAAGACTTCTCCGGCGGTCGGTTCGATCAGGCGATTGAGGTGACGGATCAAGGTTGACTTGCCCGACCCTGACAAGCCCATAATCACCGTGATTTTGCCGTCGCCCATTTCTAAATTGATGTCGCGAAGGCCGAGGACATGACCGTGCTGTTCAAGAAGTTCAGTCTTCCCGACACCGTTTCTGACGTGCTCAAGAGCGGTCTGTGGTTCTGGCCCGAAGATCTTGTAGAGGCCGCGAATGACAACCTTTGTTTCAGTATTCGTCATGCCGGGCACCTATTGGTTCTGTGAGGCGTTGATGCGAGCCAGCGACGCCTTGCTCACGCGATCGAGGATCACGGCCAACAAAACGATGCAGAAGCCGGAGACCAGTCCCACACCAAGCTCAAGGTTACGGATGCCGCGCAAGACCAGCACACCGAGACCCGGCGCAGAAACAAGCGAAGCGATCACGACCATTGCCAAGGCCATCATGATTGTCTGGTTTACGCCGGCCATGATGTTAGGCAGCGCCAGAGGAATCTCCACTCCAAAGAGCTTTTGACGTGGTGTCATTCCGAATGCATTGGCAGCTTCAATAACGTCCTTGTCGACAAGGCGAATGCCTAGGTCAGTTAGCCGAATGACAGGCACGATGGCGTACATAATAATTGCAATGCCGTACAACTTCGATTCCGTGACACTGAACAAGAATATCAAAGGAATGAGATAAACGAACGACGGCAGGGTTTGCAGCATATCTAGAATTGGTATCATGCCGCGTTGGAACGGATTGCTTTTCGACATGGCAATTCCGATTGGAACTCCGAGCAGTATACACAAGACCGTACAGACAAATATTATCGAAAGCGTCTGAATTGCGAATGTGTAGTGATCAATGAATCCGAAGAACAGGAAACAGAGTGCAACGAACGCGGTGACAGTCCATGAGCGCGCGGCATAGAAGGCGACCACGAGTAAGAATGGTATCAGGATCCACCACGGTATTGCGTTAAAGAGAAACAGCGAGCCATCGAGCAACCAGCTCAAGGGCTGGGTAATAGGATCAAGGAAGAACTTTAGGCCATCCTTGATGGCGAGGAAGCCTTCCTCAACACTCGCGGTCATGTCCCGTGTGCGAGGGATTGCGTTACAGGACTTGTTCAACGCATCGAGCGATGGAAAGGGAAATTCCCACCAGGGCGCATCAGTATTGCCGCCTTTTGCCTTGGCCATCAGGTCCGCAATGCTGGTGGCGCCACCTGTTTTGCCGTCGTCACACCATTCCCGTAGACCGAGTGAGTTGAATAGTCCNTCATAAGCACCCATGGCTAGACGGCCCTCCCTTACATTATCGTTTCTCATCGCGCGCGGACCGGGCGCAACTTTCTTGTCTCGGCAATAACAGCCGATTGAATCGTGAATTAGAAGAGATTTGATTAGACATGGCAAAGACGGACGCAGCTGTCGCTGCGCCCGGTGCATATCGCTTCTGGTGAATCACCCGGCTCACTACTTCAGGAGCGCAGCCAGCTTCTTCTTGGCGTCGTCGTTGAGCCAACCGGCCCAGACGCTCTTGTACTTGGTCAGGAAGTGTGCAGCTGCTTCGTCAGCAGATGCTTTATTGTCCTTTTTCCAAGCCAGAACTTCACCCATTTGGGCGTTGCTAAATGACACCTTCTTCATCAGGTCAAATACGGCTGGATTCTTCGTTGCCATGTTCGAAGTCATTGTAGTGATGACCTTGCCTTTCGGGTAAGCGGACACGCCTGGCGTGGCACAGTCCTTGCCTTTGCCGTTGCACTTATGGACATCAGCTTTGTAGTCACCAACGCTAATTGCAACCATCGGATACTTACCGAGAATAGCGGTTGGTGCCCAATAGTATCCGAACCAAGGCTTCTTGTCGGCGTAGGCAGCAGCAATTGAGGCAGCAAGCGTTTCGCCGGAGCCATGGTTGAAGACTTCCATCTTGTCACCAAGCTTCAACGCCTTGATCACGTTGTCGTTGATCTTGCGGCATGCCCATCCATCTGGACAGTTGTGGAATTTGCCGCCGACAAGAGCTGGGTTTTTCATGACGTCCTGAATTGTCTTAAGCTCAGGATACTTGTCCGCCAGATATTTTGGAATCCACCAGGCTTCGACGCCACCGTCTGACAGAACGTCAGTTGCGGTTTTTACTTTGCCCTCAGACTCAAGCTTTGGATATGACGGTGTCGAGTTCACCCAGAGTTCGGTGACGATGTCTGGTTTGCCAGTCTCAGCAAGCGATGTAATCGCTGTAACCGTAGCTGATGGGACTTTGGTAACTTTGCAGCCGTAGCCTTGTTCCATCAGGAACTTTGAGACAGCTGTCACAACCTGGCCTGAAGCCCAGTTCATTTCTGTAATAGTAACTTCACCGCACTTCGCGGCGGCGACTGACGACATCATGGTTGCGCCCGCAAGAGCGCCCACAATGCCAATAATTGGCTTGCGCATATGCTGCCTTTCTTTTTTTCCTTAGATTTTCGGGGATTTCTGTTGGTGAGCAACCGGCAGTGCTCGCAAGCAGCATGATGACGTGGGGCGCATTGCGTCCCGTGGCGAAAAGTGCCGGTCAAGTGTAAGCCGTCCAAACATGCTGTTGCACTGCCTAGCAAGAATTACTCGCTTTGTCGACCCGCCAGATGCTCATAGGTGGGTTAGGACTTGGGCGGCAAGACCATTAACCCCGCGACGACGATCATCATTTACTGTTTCTTTTGGCTTCGAGCACTTGGGGCTTCATCGTATTACGGCTTCGGCTGCTGCTCTTCATAGCGAACATCACCCAGCGTAGAGGCAAGGTCTGGGTTGGNCCAGGAGCCGACATTTAAAACTAGGGATCAGCAATGCTTCAAGATATCGTCGGGTCAGCTCCCGACATACCGGCTAGGTAGTGCTTGACCACCGGACCCGACGAATGCGCGAGCAATGCCTCGATACGTTCTTGGAGTTTGCGATCCTCTCCACTGACGCGATCATGGTGGCGCAAGTGATCTGTCCATGAGGCCTCGAACCAGGTTTCCACGAATGTACCGCTCTCTTCAGTACTTTCCATCAATGTCCAGCCGTAGCCGCCACCACGGCGGCGCGCGGTTCTGAGTTCGGACATGAGTTCTGCAAACNCTGTAAAGTTGTTGGATGACACCAAATATGTCGCCTGAACCATAACCGGGCCACGATGAGAACCGGTTTCATCGGACAGGACAGGCGCAGGCCAGTGCATGGAAGGCGCGAGGTCCAGTTGTTCGCCCTGATTGAGTTTAGCACGCCAGGTGAGCGGGATCATCAGGACAGCCCCTGTTGCAGCGACCAGCAGGCTGGTGACGATACCGGCACTCGACGCAACCTGCCCCCAGACGAGACTGCCGCCCGACATGGCACCGAAGAAGACCGTTAGGAAANAGGATAGCCCCCGCGCCCGAACCCAGTCCGGCAACGCGGTCTGGGCGGACACGTGAAAACTCGAGAGGACGGCGATCCAGGACATTCCGGCCAGGGCGGAGACAAAGATTGCGACCAGTTGATTATCGACAGTGGCAAAGACCGCCAGCACGAGCGCGGTTCCAAGTGTGCCAGCCGCAACAGTCTTATCTGGTCCCAGCCACTGCTTAATAGTTGGAAGTGCGAGCGCACCGATTACCGCACCTCCGCCGACGGCGCCAAGCAGCAAACCATATAGCGTCGGACCACCGGCGAGCAGTNCGCGTGCAATCAACGGCAGCATGGCCCAATAGGCACTGGCGAAGGCAAAGAAGGCCTCCGNCCGGATCAAAGTCGCGCGCAGCGCCTTGCTGTTGGCGACGTAGCGCCAGCCGGCGACAATGCCCGATGCGACATGCTCCGGTGGCAGTTTGTGCTGTGGCTCATCTTTCAATGCCTCCGTCTCTAATTCGTCCAATCAAAAGATCTTATCTTGAGGAATGGCTCTGTTCGGCTCTGATGTAGTTTTCCCTTCTAACTCATGGCGCCGGCGAGGCATTGGCGGGGCGTAAGTC
>NZGY01000093.1 GCA_002689605.1 Filomicrobium sp. | reverse complement strand
GTCATCCTGGGCGTCGATTTCGTCAACGGCACCAAACCATCAAACCAAGATCAAGCCGCCACATGAAGAGCGCTGGGACACCAGATTTGACAATAGCTCGCTTTACAAAGCTAATGCTCGTTGACACTCAATGTGTAATCACTTGTGGTGGCGTCCCGATTTATCCTGGTGATATTATCGTTGTGGACTCTTAAGGCACGGTTGCGGTTCCAGCAGAGTTCGCCAAGAGCGTTGCTGATGGCGGACTTGCGCAGGGTCACATCGAAGGCTGGGTAAATCGACGATTGGCCTAAGGTGCTGCGCTTCCTGGTCTATACCCGCCTTCCGACAAAATGCGCACCGAATATGAAAAATGGGTCACCGCGGGTGAACCTGACGAAGTTTAAGAAGACTTCCATAACGACAGGATTAGCAGAGATGACAAGCTTCCGGTTCGAAGGCATTTATCCAATGCTCTTTGCCTTCTTCGATGCTGATGGTCAACTTGATCGCGACGCCTGCCGCAAGCAAGTTGATGCTTGTATTGCCGCCGGTTCACATGGACTAGCAGTGGGCGGCCTGGCGACCGAGTGCAATAAACTTACAACCATTGAGAAGCGACAGCTAAGCGATTGGGTTCTGAGTGATGCGGCAGGACGTGTGCCTGTAAGTGTGACAATCTCAGAACCCACGATAAGTGGCCAGATCGAAATGATCCAAGCGGCAAGTGGAAACGGTGCGGCATGGGTCGTTCTTCAGCCACCGCCTGTCAAATCTGCAAGCGAAGCCGAGCTTATCAAGTTCTTTGGACAAGTTGCTGATGACTCGCCCGTTCCAGTGGGCATTCAAAACGCACCACAGTTTATAGGGATCGGTCTCACGGATGCCGGTTTGATTGAGTTAAACAACAGGCATCCGAATGTTTCCATCTTGAAGGCCGAGGGTGACGCTGTGCTAAGTGGCCAATTGGCTGCCGCGTCAGCCGGAACCTTCGACTTGTTCAACGGTCGCAACGGCATTGATCTGCTAGACACTCTCAGTGCGGGGTTCGCAGGCGTAATACCAAGTCCAGACGCCGTCGACGTAGAGGCACGCATCTACAATCTGTATCACGCTGGCGAGCACGGAGAAGCCGAGCGGGAATTTAAAGAGATCCTACCGCTTCTGACTTTTCTAATGATATCGCTTGAGCATTTGATCTGCTATGGCAAGCGCCTCACGGCGCGCCGCATTGGGATTGAAAACGTATTCGATCGCACACCAGCCAAGGCTCCAACAGCCTTTGGTCTTGAGGTGCTGAGCCACTGGTCTAGAGATCTCGGCCGCTTAGAAAGTTAGACCAAAGCGAACCAAACCGTCAGTTTGTGAGATAGAGCGGTAACTTTGACAGCTTCGTCGTCTCATCAGCAAACAAATATCAGTTTAGTTCAACCGTACAACCATCGGGCGTCTCAACAACAAAGGCCAACGACGATTCCTCCGCTTCGCTAATCTCTGCCAGATGTTCAATGCTGAGGGCTTGTAGCTTGCTCTGCAGAGCATTTGGATTTGGATGGCGCAGTTGAACAGATTTGAGACGAATCCCGAGATCCTGCATACCTCCGCTTGGTTGCGGCCCGGGTGACCATTCAATAAACGCAGGCAACAACCCTCCTTCCAACAAATTGCCGTCTTTGGGAACAGTTAGACGCCACCTTAAATTGCCGCGAGACAAATGCAGAATTTCGCCTTGGTCAAAAAGACTGTTTGCAACTATCCCATCTAGATCATCTGTGCCAACGACCCAACACAAAGCACCTGGACTTGCGTTCAAACGAGCCTGCGTGACAGGATCGTCAAGAGTAAACCAACGCACGCGGCCGGGGGCTGGTGCATCCGGATCAATAGCAATAACCTCGAGGAAATTGCCGTCTCCAGTCCGTGTAAGGCAGTTGTGTGTACTCATGTCCGGGTGCTTGCCTCCGCGCGGAATTTCAACACCAAGTAGATCCCGCAGCGCATTGACACCTTGGTCGAGCGTAGAAGCTCCAATAGCTATATGATCGATGACATTCTTCACTTCATTCCCCCGGAGCAATGCTTTCCTACCGCAACGCCTAGCAGATCGGATAACTGCGAGATTGTTATCGGAAAAGATTATGTGCTCTACGTCTAGATGAAGATGAGCGCAAGCGCACATCATTTAAGCGAGCGCGGCTCCCAATTGAGATCAGGTTGAGCTACATGACGAAACAAGTAACATCTAGCCTCTGGGGTGCAGGTATCGTTGCGTCGCGACCTGATGGACACTTCGAAATCAAACCACATCCAGCAGAACCGGATCCCTCGCGCATCAACGAAAATATCGGAGGCGCTCTACGTAGCGCAGCGCGCATTCAGCGTCCATCGATTCAGAAGAGTTACTTAGAGGGGGAGCCCGGCACCTGCGGCGGGGAACGCGGGGCAGAACCATTCATTAAGGTAGAATAAGATACCGCCTTGGATCTTGTCGCGAGCGAACTAAATCGCGTACGAAACAACTACGGCAACGAAGCAATCTACGGTGGCTCCTACGGATGGGCGAGCGCGGGCCGCTTCCATCATGCTCAAGGGCAACTGAAGCGCTTCCTCAACACTGCCGGCGGTTTTGTGCGGTCTGAAGGAAATTACAGTTACAACGCAGCTCTGATGTTGATGCCACATATCCTGGGCAACTTTCGTCAACATCTAACCGAGGCGACACGCTGGTCTACCGTCGCAAGCAACGGGCAACTCGTCGTCATGTTTGGCGGCATGCCTTTACGAAACGTGCAGGTTTCAGGTGGGGGCGTCGCCCAACACAGGCTCCGTGATCAATTGAGGGATTGTTCAACAGCAGGTGTGCGGTTTGTCAACTTCAGCCCATTGCGAAGCGATGCACTTGGTGATCTCGGTGCGGAATGGCTTGCACCAAGACCCGGCTCAGATACCGCAGTCATTATGGGCTTGGCACACACACTGCTTGAGGCCGGCAACTACGATCGTCAGTTTCTCGATAGCCACACCGTCGGATTTAGCAAACGCGAAGCCTATCCACTCGGTCACAAAGACGGTGTTGAAAAGTCCGCGGAATGGGCCAGTCAAATATCGGAAATTCCAGCTGATAAAATTCGAGAATTGGCTGAGGAAATGTGGTCGAAGCGGACACTCATCACCACAGCCGCCAGCCTGCAACGCGCCGACTACGGATAGCAGCCGTTATGGATGACAGCAGCACTAGCTGCGATGCTTGGCCAGATTGGTTTGCCAGGTGGCGGGTTCGGCATTGCCTATGGCGCTGACTCCAGCATAGGAACTATGACACGCCCTATGCCATGGCCATCCCTTCCTCAGGGAAAGAACCAGGTCGAGAACTACATACCTGTTGCCATGGTTACTGAAATGCTGGAACGACCGGGCGGGACTTACGAATACAATGGCGAACAACGCATCTTCCCTGACATTCGCATAGTGTGGTGGGCTGGCGGCAGCCCCTTCCATCATCACCAGGACCTCAATCGTCTGAGACGTGCCTGGCAAAAACCGGACACAATCATTGTCAATGACATGTTCTGGACAGCAACGGCTCGCCACGCCGACATCGTCCTGCCAATTGCGAGTCCGCAAGAGCGCGATGATTTTGGTGGCGGAACGCAGGACAATGCGCTGATCCCAATGCCGCGCATCATCGATCCACCAGCTGGCGTCCGCACAGAGTTCGATATCTACTGCGATCTCGAGAAGAGGCTCGAACTCGATGAGAAGTTTAGTCTTGGCCTAAGCGAATGCCAATGGCGACATAAGTTCTGGCAGGAGATGATTGAAACTGCCGAGAGTCGAGGAATCCAATTACCGAACCTCGATAAATTTATGGCCGGCGATGTCATAACCTTCGACGATCCGACACCAACAGCCGTCTTTCTTGAGAGCTTTCGAAAATCCCCTGAGGCCAATCCCCTGCCTACCCCCAGCGGACGGATCTAAATCGCTTCAGAGGTGATTGACTCGTTTGGGTATGAGGATTGTCCCAGTCATCCAACTTGGCTGGAACCCCGCGAATAGCTTGGCAGCGCAACGAATGACAGGCCTCTGCACTTGATCTCTGGCCAGCCGGAGACACGCCTGCATAGCCAATTCGACGCCGGGTCGTTCAGTCGGGAGCGAAAAGTTAAGGATCGAGAAGCCCTGCTGATCAACCCGCAGGATGCAGCACCGAGAAACATCCTTGATGGTGATGTCGTCATTGTTAAAAATGAAAGGGGACAATGCCTGGCTGGCGCGCGAATTACAGATGATGTCCGGCCCGGCGTTGTATTTCTTTGGACCGGAGCGACTTTTGATCCCGATTTGTCTGATGCAAACCATTTGGAACGTCACGGGAATCCTAACGTCCTCACTCATGACCTGAGAACTTCACGCTTGTCACAGGGCCCTGCTGCTCAATCCGCACTAGTCGATGTCGCCAAGTATGCCGGAGAACCACCACCCGTTCAGGCTTTTGTACCTCCGATAAGAACATCGGCTGGCTAGCCCTAGTAACCGCAACAAACGCAATCCCGATGTTGCACTAAATTGGCAGCTATCAAATTTGAGCACCGGACCATCCGCCCTGCGACAAACAGCAATTGCCCGACAGCAGTTTCGATTGAAATATGCGATGCTGTAGGCAAATAACTAAACACGCTTTCGAGACTGCTTTGCCACAAGCGCTAAAGGAAAAGACATGACCAACTTCGACCAAATCATTGAACGGCGTGGTACGCATTCCTCGAAGTGGGACAACATCAAGAAGCTGTCAGGCATTACAGCCGATGATGCAATTCCGATGTGGGTAGCGGACATGGATTTCGCAGCACCGCCAGGCGTAACTGGAGCCCTTCAGGAATCGCTGGATCGTGGTGTGCACGGTTATTACGCCGACAATGGAAGTTGGGCGGAAGCTGCCTGCAATTGGATGGAGAAGCGCCATCAAGCCAAGTTTAAGCCTGAATGGGTTAGCCCAACTCCGGGCATCGTCTCAGGACTGGGTTTAATCCTCCAGGCAGTATCAGAGCCTGATGATGAAGTCGTCTTATTTCCTCCAGCCTATCACGCATTTCGAAAGATCATTCTCGCAAACAAGCGAAAGATCAGTGATGCTGAACTCGTGGAGTCCAATCGTCGATACGTTATGGACTTTGATTCCCTTGCAAAGCTCCTAACTCCAAAGACGAAGGTCGTATTCTTTTGCAATCCGCATAATCCAGGCGGTAATGCGTGGTCACCAGATGAGATTCGCGAGCTTGCAGACTTTTGTATCTCCCACAACCTTATCCTGGTCTCCGATGAGATCCATTGCGATCTCATCTACCCGCATGCCAAGCACATACCAACTCTTTCCGCAGCCCCCGAGGTTGCCGATCGTCTGATCACCTGCGTCGCAGCAACAAAAACATTCAATCTCGCTGGTGCTCACGTTGGCGCTTGCATAACAAGCAACGCTGACCTTAAGCGACGATTGGATGAGCGGATCGGAGCAAGCGGCCTCGGTTCCTACAATGCTTTTGGAATGCTCGCCACTGAAGCCGCATGGCAGACAGGAGAAGGCTGGTTGGAAGAACTTCTAAGCTATCTGGACAGTAATCGACATTTCTTCGACCAGTCGATTGAGACGGCAGTTCCAGGAGCAAAATCAATGCTTCTCGACGCTACCTATCTCGCCTGGGTAGACTTCGCCGGCACTGGACTATCACCTGAAGTGGTTGCAAATCGCGTCAAGGATCATGCTCGAATTTTCGCAAGTCCCGGGCAGCAGTTTGGTCCCGGAGGAAGCAACCGCTTGCGCTTCAATTTCGCCACTCCGCGCCCAATTCTGGTAGATGCTATGCAACGCTTGAGCGACGCCTTCAGCGACCTGCGCTGACACCCCACACGCCCCACCCATCCCAAGAAGTCAAAGACGAGAAGTCGAGATTGAACATGCAGACGATCGACACAGGACAAGCCGTAGAACGACTAATGCGTTTCCTCTCTATAGAGGGCGTGACCGGACAAGAACGATCGATCGGTCAGGAAATTATCGCTGCACTAAAGGAAGCTGGTATTGCCCGTAAGTTCATGCGGTTTGATGATGCCAACGAGCGCATTCCATTCCCGACCGAGACAGGCAACTTGATCATCGAGCTTCCTGGCTCAGGAGCACTAAAGTCGGCTGCTCCTCTGCTCTTCATGACCCATATGGATACCGTACCGCTCTGTGCTGGTGCAGTGCCACAACTCAAAGGGCGCAAAATCGTCAACGCCGCCCAATCCGCACTCGGTGGAGACAATAGAACTGGTTGTGGCATCTTAGTGACATTGGCAACGGAGCGAAAGCGGCAAGAACTGGATCATCCCCCACTAACGCTGCTCTTCACAGTACGCGAAGAAAGTGGCCTGTGGGGCGCCCGAAATATCAACAAGAACGAATTCAAGGGTATCAAGTCCGGATTCAATTTTGATGGGAGTACTGCTAACAGCGTCATCGTCGGTGCTGTGGGAGCAGACCGGTGGGAGGCTGAAATCTACGGCCACGCCGCTCACGCTGGCGGTGCTCCAGAGAAGGGGGTCAGCTCCACGCTCATTCTCGCGGAAGCCCTCGCCAACGTGCGCAAGGGCGGTTGGTTCGGCAAAGTCGTCAAAGGCAAGAAATTCGGCACAAGCAATATTGGCCCGGTTAGTGGGCCAACTGGTGGTCCGGCCGGAGACGCAACAAACGTCGTAACAGATTTTGTCCGCGTCAAAGGCGAGTGCAGGAGCCACGACGCCAAGTTTTTCAAGGAAATCACCGCAGCATATAAGGATGCGTTCGCTTCCGCAGCTAAAGCCATCGTCAGCAGTGAAGGCAAATCAGGTCGCGTCAAATTCTCAGCGCGTACCGATTATCATCCGTTCCACATGCAAGAAGCACAACCCGTTGTGAGCCGGGCGAAGTCGGCCGTCAAAGCACTGGGCCTGGAACCAAAAGTTCGCGTCGCAAACGGTGGCCTCGATGCCAACTGGATGGTTCGACACGGCATCCCGACGGTGACATTCGGGGCTGGCCAGAACCAGGTGCATACCGTGAAGGAATGGGTCAATCTTCCAGAGTACGAGCGCGCATGCAAACTGGCCGTGACCCTGGCAACGATGCAACCTTAACTTTGGCACACCCATCCCAAAGGGACCAGGTTTCTAGTGATTAAGCCGGAACTAGAGCCCGATCGTTTCAGATGGCAGCGCTTGGCGCATCCATCTGAAACGTGAATCGGCCTCTAAACTTATTGAGTAGAACAAGATTCACGTTCCGGCCAACAAAGTGAGCAAGTCGAACGGTGATTCCATCCGGAACGATCTTGCTCTAGGCAAATGCCTTTTCGGCTTCCACTTCGTTCCGCGCACCTCGTCGCGCTTGACGAAATACTAGAAAAATCAGAATGGCTGAGTTCAGGACGTTGAATGCAAGCCCCGATGAAAACGCCATGGCATAAAATGCGAACTGGTCAAAAAGATAACCGGCAAACCAGCCGCCAAACGCCATCCCCATCCCGCCTAAGAGCAATTGCACTGGTACACGCCAGGATGCCTCCCCCGAGGGAAAGAACTCGCGTATCGCGAAGATGTAAGTCGGTATGAGACCGGAAAAACCAAGTCCAAAGGCAGCTGCAACGAAGTATAGCCCGGCCTCGTCCTGAGTAATTGAAAATGCAGCAATTGCTACGGCCTGCCCCAGCGAACAAATGAGCAGAGTAATCAGGCTGCCTGTTCTATCTGCTAACCATCCCCAGAACTGACGTGAAACAATTGCGCATCCCAAAAGCACTGATAACATGAGTGCACCGGTCTGAGATGAGAGGCCAACATCTCCGCAGTATGCGATGAGATGTGCCGTTGGCATTGCCATCGGTACACAACAAAGGAAATTCGCCATGGCCAAAAGTGCGAAAAGCGAGTTGGGCTTCAATCCAAGATGAACTGTAGGAGATTTGTGCGGCGCTGCACCCACATTCGAACCAGACGAATTCTCAGGGACCTTATTTCTCAGGAATATCAGTGCCAGCGGTATAATTAGCGCAACCTCAAACACCCCATAGTAGAGCATTGTCTGGCGCCAGCCGATCTCAGGAATGACCCGCTCGAAAACCAGCGGCCAGACGGCCCCGCCAAGATACTGCCCAGACGAAACCAGAGCTAATGCAACACCACGGTTCTTATCGAACCAACGGGTTGCATAGATCAGCAGTGGTGCATTGATTCCAGCGTTTCCAAGTGCGCCGATGAGCAGACCGTGACCGAGATAAAGTTGCCAAACGGCTCCTTGAGACGACAAAGCAAGGCCGGATGCAGCCATCGTGGCCCCAAAAGACACTGTCCACTTGATACCAATGCGCTCCGCAAGCGGCCCCATCGCCAACCCACCGACCGCGCCGCCAAACCATGCCAATGAATAGGCCAAAGCTGGAATGGCCCGCTTGTTGTCAAACTCACGGGCCATCTCCGTCAAAGCAACGACTGAGATGTAAATGCTACCGTAGGAAAGAAACAACAATGACAATGCAATAATGGCAATCGACCAGGATTGTCTTGTTTCAATGCTCATAAAAATTTGCTGTTCAAGGCTTGGTCGTCTGTTCCGACCAATCATATCACGCATTTCGTGTCGAACGGTCTGATCATTGACTTCCAACGCCCCGCCAAACGAGGAGCTTTATCCCTTGCAGAAGAGATCCAATTGTCGAACAGCGCGCTAGTCGAATGCCATCCTTCGCACTGCCACCAGTACTACCAACAAAGAGTACGAACAGAGAACGTGACAGACACACGAAGCATACATATCACCGGTTCCTATAGTTCAACTCTTGACAACGGTGATAGAACCCTGCTTTGAGAAGTTGCGCATACCGCGTGGATAATCACGTATCTCGGGTGCCCGAAGCGTAGCGGAGCGCAATATTGGTCGACAGGCCACAAGTTAAATTTGCGATCGGAACAAACACAGATCTCATGACCGCACGGATTTACCAACCTGCTAAAACTGCAATGCAGTCAGGAAAGGGCCGAACAAAGGGCTGGGTCCTCGAGCACGAGCCTGCTGCGGCTCGGGAGATCGATCCTCTTATGGGCTGGACATCTTCAAGTGATATGCGCCAGCAGATCAAACTACGGTTTGATTCCAAAGAGGACGCAGTTGCTTATGCTGAACGCAACGGCTTGCCATACGTTGTTGAAGAACCCAAGAAGCGCCTAGTAATCAAGAAATCCTACGCAGATAATTTCAAGTACGGCCGCATTGGTTCCTGGACTCACTAATGAACCTGCTCGAGTCAGAGTTTGTTGCGATGAGATTCGGTAGAAACAAATCAGCATCTGAATAGGCTTTACTGTTAGGCCCCGTAGCTCAGCTGGATAGAGCAGGCGACTTCTAATCGTCAGGTCGGGGGTTCGAATCCTCCCGGGGTCGCCATCATTTGGCAGGCATCCCTTTCCAATCATCGCAGCATTCATCGACATGCGAAGACTTCCAGTCTTGGCATGTCGATTGATACTCTATTGGATAGTCCGCGCACGACCCGACACACGCACAGGTGCACCTTTGGTATTATCCATGGATACTTCTATGAGCGAAGGACATCCCATGTCCTCGCCCTGACGGATGGTAAAGCCGTCTTTGTGAGGCCAACCAATATCTCGGAGATAACCTGCAAAGGCCGCTGCAGCTGCGCCCGTCGCAGGGTCTTCGAGAACACCACCGGATGCAAACGCGTTCCTCACAACGAATTCCTGGTCTGCATCGACGAAGATAAGCATGACGGTGACCAGGCCGTACTTCCTCATAACGCTTCGTCCTCGATCAAGGCCGTAGGTCATTGCTGCCAGCTTTTCTCGATCTTTTAGAACCAGAGCTACGTGATCGGCACCACCATGAATGCGCGCAGGAGGAAGGCGGACATCCAGGTCCTCGTTATTCAAGCCAAACAAATCCAAGATGTCCTGCAATTCATCTTCCGCAATTGCTCGACTGTTGGTGGGAGGCGACCGCAGCGTTGCCAACATACCGTCGTCCGATGCTTCGACATCAACAGTAATAGATGCATTGTTTAGCTCTAGACTATAGGTGCCAGCACCGCCCTGCCGACCCAGAGCGGCACCTAGTGCAATTGTTGCGTGTCCGCAGAATGGGACTTCAGACTCAGGCAAAAAGTATCGAACGCGCCAATTCCTGCCCGTTTCATCTTGCGCAACGGCGAAAGCCGTCTCGGAGTATCCAACTTCAGCCGCAACGCGCGCCATCTCCTCTCCGCTAATTGCTTCTTGCAGCAACACAACTCCAGCTGGATTGCCCCCAACTGATCCCTGGCTAAAGGCTGCTATTCTCTGAATATCCATGATCATCTCCTATCTTTTGTTTGACAGGACTCTAGCGCCGTGCAGTTGCGACGTCCTATATCAATCGTTTGCAGATAGCCAAATCAGCTTTCAAGTCGGCAGCCAATTAAGCAGAGTTCCTTCATGTCGAAATCACTAGATCAAACCGACTGCAAAATTATAGCGGCACTCGACAGCGATAGTCGGCGAAGCTTGGCTGACATTGGCAAAGACATCGGATTGTCGGGACCGGCGATCGGTGAACGCGTGCGTCAATTGCGGGAACCAGGCTACATCGAGGGCTTCGGCGCACGTGTTGATCTGCGCAGACTTGGCTACACGATACAAGCTGTGGTCAGGGTAAAGCCCCGCAGCGGACAACTGCACATTGTCGAAAAAATGATATTAGAACAGCCTTGGTTCATGTCCTGTGATCGCGTCACAGGCGATGACTGTTATGTCGCCCGGCTGGCCCTCACTGATGTCGCTGAACTCGACGAAATCCTGCTTCCTTTCCATGACCGCGCCGAAACAAACACTTCAATCGTCAAGTCTTCAATTTTTGAAAACCGCCTCCCTCCACTGCAGCCACTTGGCTAAAAGCTCGTTCACATGTGCGCATCATCGAATCTGACTGCGCCATTGGACCGCAATCCCATTGTGCTGCCTACATGAGCTTCACACCTGCTTAGTAAACCGATCTTGAAGACTATCGGCAGGAAGCTCGCAGAGCATGCACTCGATCAAGGTGACTGAAGCGAACCTCCCCCAAAACAGCCGCTTGTGTCAGCGCATCAGTGATGGCGACTTTGTCGACTGCTATCGTGTCCAATCAAACCTGTCACCAAGACAAGCTGGCAACATCATCACAGATTTTCCAGGCTGGGCACAGTTCTTGTTAGCTATACGGCGTATTGTGACTACGCCGTTTGAGCTTTCGAACGATGGGCCCGCTGCACAGGATAAGATCGGGATCTTTCCTTTCGACTTCGAGAGTGAGCAGGAACTAATCGCCGGTTTCAACGATAAGCATCTCGATTTTCGCGTGTCAGTCTTTTCGAAAGACAACAATATCTTCCTGGCAACCTGGGTTCATCCACACAACATTGGTGGCCGCGTTTACCCCAGGTCGATCCTGCCATTCCACATACTCATTGCTCGAGATGCACTCAAACGCGTCGGTCTCGCTGAACAGATGACTTAGCTGAACAACAAGTCGACCACTGCCACGACACGTATACCAATGCCTAACCCGCCAGTGCTTCGGCAATTACCTTTGCCGCCGCAGCACTGCCACTGGCACCAACTGGTGCGCCGATCGCGGCAAGTGCAGCTTCCGTCGTTCCGATCGTCCCGAGCACTGTAGGTGGATTGAGATGCCCCATATGGCCAATTCTGAAAGACGTCTCCGCCAGGTCGCCAAGCCCGGCACCCAGTGTCAGACCCGCATTACTTTCACAAAGAATGCGAAGCTGCTCAGCATTGACGCTGCCGGTGAGTATCGTCGTAGTCGAATTCGACCGATGCCGCGGATCCTTAACATTGAACTCAAGACCACCAGGCGTTGACCAGGCCTCGACGGCAGCTCTCACCGCACTCGCAAATATGGAGTGACGATGCCAGATGTTCTCAAGCCCCTCTTCCTTGATCATGTCGATCGCCTCGCGCATCGCATAGATGTGTTGGATCGGGGACGTGCCGCAGTATCTCAGGTAATGGGCTGTCGCTGAAAGGCGAGCTGTCCAGTCCCAGTAGGGTGTCCGCATGTCAGCCGTTTGGTGCGCAGCGAGTGCTTTGTCACTGGCCCAAACCATGCCTATTCCTGGTGGAACCATCAGCCCCTTCTGGCTGCCGCCAACCGTAATATCGATGCCCCAATCATCCATCAGGTACTCAACGCAGCCGAGTGAAGCGACACAATCGACCATATAGAGAGCCGGATGACTAGCTGCATCAATGGCCTTCCGGATTGCAGCAATGTCGTTCCAAACGCCAGATGCCGTGTCGACTTGTACGACTAGAATTGCTTTAATCTCATAGTTGGCATCCGCGCGCAGACGCTCCTCAACCGCGGCTGGATCGACCGGCCCACGATCCGGCGCATAGAGCACCTCGATATCCGCACCAAGAATTTGACCTTGCTCACCCCAACCAACGGCAAATCGGCCTGACTCCAGAACCAGGATCTTATGCCCACGTCTTAGCGTGTTTGTGAGGGCCATTTCCCAGGCACCGTGACCATTTGAAATTGCAATAAAGGCAGTTCCAGACGTTCGCGCTATCGCGGGCAGGTCATCAAACACACTCAGACTGACATCGACAATCTCACCCTCATAAATGTTGGGCATTGAGCGATGCATCGCGTTGAGTACACGGTCTGGAATGATTGATGGCCCAGGCATCGACGTAATCGGGCGACCGCGGTTGAGGTTCATGATCTATCTCCGCAAGTGTCTAATTCTGCATATTGGCTTAGCCATTCTTCAAGCACACCAATGCAGCGCAGTACAAGACCACCCACCGTCACAACCCAGGTATTCAACTGGAAGGTGACATCAGAGATATCCAACTCGTGAAAATAACTAAAATTGAGTTCAGTCTTACTTTTCAGTCAGCACATATGCGACGCCAGCCCTCTCGCAAACACCACGCAGTTGTTCATCGAGAGCAGACGGAATTGGGATGCCTTTCTCTAGTCTCTCCGCGCGCTTGGCCGCTTCCGGATCACCTGCCACCAAAACCGGCTGGTCTGGATCCGCTGGCGGCGTAGCGTGTAGAGTATCTATTACTGTATCAACATGCTCTTCGAAATCGCCAGCTGGCTGGAATGCCCCCGGTGCAATCGCCATAAAGAAATGACCTATATTCTCCGGCGAGTCAGGAGCCTCTTTGGGCTTGTCGACTGGTACAAAAGCACCACCTGCGAGTGCACCACTAAGTATCTGCGCAAGAACGCCTAGCCCATAACCTTTGTGACTGGCCAGCTCCCGCGTACCGCCAATAGGTGTGAGCCCACCCATGTCACTGTCAATCAGCATGTTATAAGCCTCGGTACCATCCCGCATCGGTTGACCAGAACCATCACTCACCCACCCGTCGGGAAGTGGCTTATTTTGGTAGCCGTAAACTCGAACCTTACCAACAGCCACCGTGCTGGTCGCCATATCCAGAACCCACGGTCGGTGACGCTTGGCTGGTGCTGCATAAGCTAGTGGGTTGGTGCCAAGAACCGGCGCTGCACCACCAGTTGGTACCACCGTGATTCCGCGTGCCGTACTGGCAACCATTCCAAGCGCACCCCTGTTCGCTGCGATTTGGGCATAGTATCCAGCTGCTCCAAAGTGGTGCGAGTTCCGAACTGTTACCAAACCGACACCGACTTGCTCTGCCTTGTCCACTGCCAGGTTCATCGCCATCACGGAAACTGGGTGACCGAGATTTGCTCCAGCGTCAATGCTAGCTGTCGCAGCCGTCTGGTTCTCAATCTTCGGAGCAGCCTTGAGATCCAGACGGCCTTCCTGGCGCTTCGTCTCGTAAGTCATCAGCATCGAAATTCCATGCGAGTCGACACCCATCAAATCCGTCTCAACCATCACCTTAGCTGCTTCATCGATCAGCTCAGGCGCCATGCCCCAGCTCCCAAGGATCAACTTGATTTGCTCATCGACACTTTCAGCGGTTGCATGCAAGGTTGACATTCGATCGATATCCTTCTTCCGACACTGGAAATTCAGGCGCAGATTATGCATTGATTGGCACTCTGCAAATCCACGAGTTCTACTACACCATAAACATCGGAGAGATGATCATGTTGGCTTCACAGCGCGAATTATTCGATATGCCGCGTGACATCTGCTTCATGAATGCTGCCGCCTGGAGTCCTATTCCAAAGAGCGCAGTCGCAGCAGGCAAGATCGGCGCGGAACGCAAATCCCGCCCGTGGGAAGTCACAGATGAATTTGCGGACCAGCAAGTGGAGCGAGCACGAACCGCAGCCGCCAAGATGATCAACGCCCAACCGGATGATATTGCGGTGGTGTCATCCGTCGGCTATGGCGTCTCTACAGCGGCCAAAGTATTTGATACTCCAGCCGGTCATCGCGTGCTTGTGCTGGATCGGGATCATTCGTCACCAACCCTGGAGTGGCGA
This sequence comes from Filomicrobium sp., assembly GCA_002689605.1. GTDB lineage: Bacteria > Pseudomonadota > Alphaproteobacteria > Rhizobiales > Hyphomicrobiaceae > Tectiglobus. The sequence goes on along the minus strand of NZGY01000093.1, from coordinate 22,749 downwards.
ACGCGTAGCGCAGACGTTGACTTCGAGGTCGACGTCGTAGAGGTCGGCGCCGATCATGACTGGACTTCGGCAGTCCTTGAGGCAATTGCTCGTCCAGGTGCAAAGCCGATAGCTTTGGCCTCAATATCATCGATACATTGGTCCGACGGCGGCTCCATCGACCTCGATAAAGTGCAGGCGGCACTCCGAGCAGTGGGGGCCGGCTTGCTCGTTGATGCTACGCACGCGGCGGGTGTCATGCCCATTGACGTTGCACAACTGGATCCCGACTTCGCGCTCTTCCCAACCTATAAGTGGCTCCTAGGGCCCTACGGCCGAGCCTTTGTCTATGTTGCCAAACGTCATCAAGACAAAATTCCGCTTGAACAGACCAGTTATGGCCGCAAGCGTGTCACTTCAGCTGACGCAGCCTATTACACCGATCTCGACTACGTGCCCAGCGCCCGTCGCTTTGATATGGGCGAGAGAGATTTTTTCGTGTCAATTGACGTCGCCGCACACAGCATGGAACTGATCGATAACTGGGGAATAGACAACATCCGTGAACGGCTCCAGATGCTCACAAGCACCATTGCCGAGAAGCTATCCGACTTCAAACCGATCGAAATTCTGCGCGAGGACCTTCGCGCGCCTCATATCTTAAGTCTTGGTTATCCATCGGGTATGCCAGCTGGTTACGCTGAACGATTGGCGGCGGAGAAGGTATATGCCGCCCCGCGTCTTGGGCGACTACGAGTAAGTCCTCATGTCTACAATGATGAAATGGATTGCATCCGGTTCGCAGACGTCATCCGCAATAGCCTGGATTGAGCTCTTCCAATCAACGCATCACTGAGAGCCATTGTTTTTGAAGCAACGTATCCAATTGGTAAGATATCTGTAAGAGGTACGATTTCTCTCCGAAAGTTAACAAGCCCTGGATCGATAGTTAAGAGCTGTGTCAAAAAAAGTGGCGACGCTCGTTTCAGATGCGAGCAAGCTTCTGATCGCTTAGATTTAACAGCTGATACAAAATCGCAAAAATAACAGGCAAGATAAAATTCGATCAAATGTGTTGGTAATTCCTTTTATCGATCCCGACAAAGTTGCATCAAATAAAAACTACCGGATCGACGACAATGGACAACGAAGAGTTCGCGCGCGCTGGCGAGAGCGCAACTGATAGGAATGCTCTAAGCATTCAAGGCGCACATGCCACAAGCAACACAAGCACTGAGTTGCACTCTGATCGTCTCGCAAACGCGATGTTTCTGCTACGTGGCTGGGTTTGGGAAACCGATCTCGATGGACGCTTTACATACATAAGCGATAGCGTCTTGCACTTTTCCGCTCGTCCACCTCAATGGCACTATGGAAAGACAAGAGAAGAACTCGGCAACAACGTTGTTGATCCAGAGTATATCCAGCTCATCAATAGCAAAATGAAGGCGCGGGAGCCGTTCGGTCCGATTGAGTACCAACGCATCCAGGACGGTAAGCCGTTCTGGCTGTCCACGTGCGGAATGCCCGTATTTGACGAGAGCGGGACTTTGGTAGCCTACCGTGGCGTCGCCTACGATATTTCATCCGAAGTGCTCCAGCGAGAGCGCCTGTCCAACTGTCAGGCACAAGTTGATCAGACCATGGAGATCTTGCGCGCCACGTTCGATTGCTTCCCCGAAGCCGTCAGCGTATTCGACGCCGAACTCAAGTTGGTTGTTGCAAAATCAAAATACTACGCGCTCCTCGACATTCCGATGGCTCAGTTTCCAGTTGGGTCATCTTACTCAAGCATACTGCAATTCCTCGGCAATCGCGGCGAGTTGCGCGGCGGAGAGGTCAACGAAATTATCGAAAAACACATGGCGATCGTCCAAAGCGGTGAAATCAGCACCTTTAAACGCACGCGACCCAACGGCTTGTGTATTGAGGCTGTCAGCGTTCTATTGCCGGGTGGTGGGTTCCTCCATACACACACTGACGTCACAGCAGTGTCCGAGATGCGCTGGAAACTGCAAGCCATGCAACGTGAAGCACGGCAACTCCAGATGCGACTGGAGACTGCGCAACAAGAAATCAATCGGCTGCAGACCGCTTTGCGTGATTCTACCCAATAGAACCCAGCAATTCGGCTTATTCAGACCGATGTTTGCGCTCTATGCTTAACCACATTGGTCCAGTCCCAAATCTGACTAATTTGTCGCTGCAAACAACCCATTGTGCGCTCCTGCTCACAGGAAGGTGCCTTGGCTTGGTCAAGATCGTTGGGCTATGCTCACTACGAAACCTAGGTGACATCGCGGTAACCTTGGATCGACCTAATTTCCCGCCGCGCAATCCCACAGTCAGGAGCAAATGAATGTCAATGTGGTCTCAAAAGGCCGGCCGCTGGCTCTTCGGTATGGCCGCAACTTCTCTATTCCTGTTCTCCTCAGGAGTATCCGCACAAGAAAAGCTCGATACGGATGAGAAGAAGGGTTGGTACGCCTTCGGTTATAGCGTGGCGGCTGGTTGGCGTAACATGGAATTCACAGAAAGCCAGCTTAATATCATTATGGAAGCCATGCGTGATTCCGCTCAAGGGAAGAAACCCAAGATCGATATGCAAAAGTACGTGCCGATCGCGCGCAAACAACTCGCCGAGCGTGAGGCGCGTGGGCGACAAGCTCAGGCCGCCAAGCAGAAAGAAGCCGGCAAGGCACTGGCAGCAAGTGAGGCAGCCATATCAGGCGCCAAGAAGACAGCTTCTGGATTGGTTATCCGCACAATCAAGGAAGGCACTGGCAAGTCACCATCAGCAACCAGCAAAGTAACCGTGCACTACCACGGAACACTAGGCGACGGCACAATGTTTGATAGCTCGGTCAATCGCGGACAGCCGGCAACCTTCCCACTCAATGGTGTTATCAAGTGCTGGACGGAAGGCGTTCAAATGATGAAGGAAGGCGGCAAGAGCCGTCTCGTTTGCCCGTCGGAAATTGCTTATGGAGATCGCGGCGCTGGCCAAAATATCCTGCCAGGCGCCACGCTCATCTTTGATGTCGAGCTGATCAAAGTAAACTAAATCGATCTGCTCAGGCTTTTACCGAGCAATATTCATACAGTCAGAGCGGGAGACAGCCGCTCTAATTATGTCCCCTTCCAGTTCGGCTTACGCTTTTCAGCAAAGGCCCTTGGCCCCTCAACATAGTCCTCGCTGGCAGCCAAAGACACATACCCCGGGTAACGTGGGTTCTTCAACGCCGACTCGAGTGAAGAGATATCAAGCGAGCGCATTGCAACTTCCTTGGTAGCCCGCACACTCAACGGCGAGCATTCAAGTATCTGAGCAGCCCACTTCTTTGCTTCTTCTAACGCCTCGCCTTCGTCTGCAAGAGCCGTCACAAAGCCCAGATCAAATCCCTCCTGCGCCGAAACATGACGACCGGTCAGAAGCATGCCCATGGCTTTCTTCAAGGGGATTTGACGCGCAAGCCTCTGCATACCACCTGCACCAGCGGCCAGGCCTACGCGAGGTTCAGGCAGGGCGAATTTCGCATTCTGCGACGCAACGATGATGTCGCAAGACAGAGCAATCTCGAAACCACCGCCCATCGCAACACCATTTACGGCCGCGATGGTCGGCTTATAAACATCAGAGCGAGCCGTAATCCCACCAAATCCTGTGACTGTCGGATGGATCGGTCGCTTGCCTGTCTGCTTCACCAGATCGGAGTGGTACTTGAGGTCATTACCAGCACAAAAAGCCTTGTCACCTGCACCCGTTACGATTGCCACCCATAGATCAGGATTATTCGTAAACTCATCAAAATGACCTGAGAGTTCCTCACTCGCCATCGGGTGCAGTGCATTGTAAACATCCGGACGATTGATAGTAATCACCATCAGATTACCGTCGACTTCGGCTTTGCTGTATTCACCCATTTCACTCTCCCTTGAGGTCCGCATTAACGTGAGGCCTGTGGTTTAGCGTCGTGCAAAGTGTGGTTGATCGAAATGTGCAACCCGTGTTGCACGACCGTTCATGGCAACTTCGCGAAACTGATAAAGCATCGCCGCGGTTGGAGCGAACACACGGTCTCCGATTGTTGCCAGTGGTGCTGATAGAATTGGATGTTCGTGATCGTCCTGCGGCTCAAGATAAGGAATTTCTGGTCCATCCAGCTCATCAAAAGGGATCTCGAATACCCGCGCGACTTCCTCTGGATCAGGAACAATATCCAGCGGCGCACCACCCCAAACAACAAAAGGCGTAATAGCGAAACCTGAGCGCGTTGGATAATCGTCGAGCTGGCCTATGATATGGTCTTCGCTTAGCTCAACACCCATCTCCTCGTGAAGCTCACGTAGCGCTGCTTGTTGCAGGGTTTCACCGTCGTCGAGCCGCCCTCCTGGCAACGCAAACTGACCAGCATGGCGTCTCATAGTTGCCGGACGTCGCGTCAGTAGAATGCAGGCCTGATCTTTGCTGGAATGCTGCGTGATAACCAGATTCACAGCCGCCGTGCGCAGCTCCGCATTTTGAAGGGAGGTGCGCTCGAATCCGGCGAGATTTGATATCAATTTTTCTCGCAATGCAGGGCCGAACTGGTACGCCATTCCATCTACTTTATCGACATTAAGACAGCGCAAGGCATACGCTAGCCCCGGTGTAGAGGCTAGTTTCATTTGCCATGATCATCTGCCTGATATCACAAGCCGACACGCTTTAAAGCACGATGCGGTATGGCAGCACCTGCAAGCAAATGAGAACTTCAGGAAAGTATCAAATCAGTCATCCGAAGCGAGAGAAACAACCTAACCCAATTGGGTAGTCCATCGGATGCAAAGAAAGTTGGAGGCCACCAATGACGATTGATCCTGGAGCTCAGGCTGTTCTGGACCTTATCAAGGAATCTGGCCGCCCTCCTTTCCATGAACTTACAACCGAGGAAGCACGTGAAGCATTCGCTGCATCGCGCGCAGCATTGCAACCCGATCCAATAGAACTTGCAGAAGTTCACGATCTCTCGTGCCCTGGCCCGGCCGGGCAAATCCCTTTGCGACTTTACCGTGGCTCAAAGCTGGATGGCGGCGCACCGCAGCCTGTCCTGGTCTACTACCATGGTGGAGGTTGGGTACTCGGCAACCTGGACTCTCACGACGTCGTTTGTCGCGAAGTTGCTAGTCGCACAGACATGACAGTGATCTCAGTCGACTATCGCTTGGGACCTGAGCACCTTTTCCCCGCAGCTGTTGACGACTGCATTGCTGCAACCCAATGGATTTCATCAAGCGCGAAAGACATCGGCATCGATCCAAACCGCCTGGCTGTTGGTGGCGACAGTGCCGGCGGCAATCTTGCGGCCGTCGTTTGTCTCGATGCGAGAGACAACAACGGCCCAGCCATCGCCGCACAAATCCTGAATTATCCAGTCACCGACATGAGCCTGACACAGGCTTCACACGAGAAGTGTGCTGACATCCCGCCAATCCCACCCAAGACAATGGATTGGTTTTTCGACCGTTACTGCAGAGATAACGCCGACAAAAAGGATTGGAGGGCTGCCCCATTGCTCGCAGAAAGCCACGCAAATCTCCCCCCTGCGCTTGTGATTGTCGGAGGCTACGACCCACTCCACGACGAAGGCGTTGATTACGCAGATAAGATGAAAGCTGCAGGCTCTGAAGCAGAAGTATTCGACATGCCGGGTCAGATCCATGGGTTCTTAACGATGAACAAGATTATCACCGAGGCAGATCAAGCACATACGGCCATTGCAAAGTACCTGAAGGATCGCGTTATCTAAGGTGCAGTGCACCTCATTCTAAGAATTCGTTAACCGCAATGAAGCCTACCAACATATGCGTCATTTGAACATTTGAAGCTTATGATAAGCCAGCTTATAATAAGCCAATGTCCAATGATGATGATGCATATCTCACGCGCTCGCTGGGATTCCTTCTAGGCGATGTCTCGCGTTTAGTCAGAATGCGGTTTGATCAACGCGCACGAGACCTTGATCTCACCCGTGCCCAATGGCGCGTGCTCGCACAGCTTCGCCGCCGCGAGGGCATCAATCAACGCGCATTGGCAGACATCCTCGATATTGAAAACATTACATTGACCCGGCATGTCGACCGCTTGGAGCTCAAGGGACTTGTTGAGCGCCGGCCTGATCCAAACGATCGTCGCGCTAGAACACTACATCTGAAAGATAAGGCGAAGTCCGTATTAGGCGAGTTACGAACCCTGTCCGAACAGACACGAGAAGAAGCACTCACAGGAATAAGTCAGGAAGAATCTGAGCAACTGATCGATACGTTGCTCAGAATCAAAGAAAACATGTCCAACCTCGAAACCCCCAATTCTAAAGCCGTTGAGCGACGGCAGCGCAGTCGTGCCATGGTAGGAGGCGACCAATGAGCGATCGCCAACTCAAAGACAAACATCGCGCGGACATAAAGACATCGGCTCCAGCCCAAACCGAACCGGACAAGATCGAAGCTCCTTCTGAAGAAGACAAAGCCACCACAAAAAAACGCGCGCTTCCAAAAGCAGTAATTGTTGCTTTGACCGCGATTGGACCTCTGCTAGCCATCACTTTCGCGATGTACCTCTACCTTAGTGGCGGACGTTATGTTTCAACCGACAACGCCTACGTAAAGGCAGACAAGATTGCGGTCAGCTCAGACATCTCCGGCAGGGTGAAGGAGGTTTTGGTCAAGGCAAATCAAACGGTCGAACCTGGAACACTACTATTCAGCCTCGATCCAGAGCCTTTCCGCATAGCTGTTGCACAAGCACGTGGAAGTCTACTTGCCGCCCAACATGATGGTGAAGCGCAGAAATCATTGTACCTACAGAGACTAGCCAATCTCAATCAAGCCAAAGCAGACATTCGTTTCTTCGAGCGTCGATTTAACCGCCAGAACAAACTTAAACGCAAAGCACTTGCCTCACAAAGCACACTAGATACAGCTGATCAGGACCTGCAGCGTGCACGTGCACAGATCAGCATTCTTGAGCAGGAGATGGCACAAGCGCTTGCAAGGCTCGGGGGGAATGTCACGACACCAATCGATCAGCTTCCTGGTGTTCTAACTGCCAAAGCGGCTCTTTCCGAAGCTGAACTTGACCTCAAGCGCACCGAGGTACGCGCCTCAGTCAAAGGGATAATCAGCAACTTCGACCTCCAAAAAGGCGAGTATGTCGAAGAGGGCACAACGGTCTTCAGTATTGTCGGGACAAGTGATGTTTGGGTACAAGCGAATTTCCGCGAGACAGACCTGACTTTCATGCGACCCGGTCAGATCGCAACCGTCAGCATTGATGCCTACCCGAATGATGAGCGCACAGCACTTATAAGCAGCATCGATCCAGCAACAGGTGCCGAATTTGCTTTACTGCCAGCGCAAAACGCAACCGGCAATTGGGTGAAGGTTGTGCAACGGTTGCCTGTACGTTTGCGGCTTAAAGACGATCGGAAAGACAAGCCACTCAGAGCAGGCATGAGTGTCATCGTCAAAGTCGATACCTTGCACGAGCGGACACTATCCGACTTGCTCACAGCAATTCGCAACTGGCTATAGGACAGCAGACCTTTGATCGCGACGGTTGCAACAGCTGATCCGGATGCAGGCAAACCCACCGGCATAAAGCTTGTTCTAATCACAATATCACTGCTGCTCGCGCCACTTATCCAGGTGTTCGACACATCGATCCTGAGCATTGCACTCGTCCAGATGCAGGGCTCACTGTCGGCAACACAGGATCAGATTGCTTGGGTGCTAACGTCCTATCTCATAGCAGTTGCCATAGCGACACCGGTTTGGGGTGCACTTGGACAAACCTACGGTCGTAAGCCACTTCTATTGATCTCGATTGCGGGCTTTTTACTCTTCTCGATCTTCGCTGCAAAATCTACAACGCTGGAAGAGATGCTGCTGAACCGTTTTATGCAGGGTCTTTTCGGCGCGTCTCTCATTCCGCTAGCACTATCATCCTTACTTGCGAGTTATCCTCGCAAGGACATCAGTATTGCCATGAGCTACTGGGGCGTCGGTATCATGTTTGGCCCAGTCTTCGGGCCGACCATCGGCGGCTACATTGTCGAGTACTACGACTGGCGATGGGCGTTCTATATCAACGTGCCAGTGTGCATCATCGCTTTCACAATGATCACTTTCCTGGTGCCGCGCGCTGGAAATCGTCAACCACGCAAGTTCAACTACTACGGCTTCGCCCTGCTTGCTATCACGGTCGCCTCGGCCCAATTCATATTGGATCGCGGCCAGAGGATGGAGTGGTTTGCATCGCCCACGATCATCATCTTGAGTCTTGTATGTGCGGCTGCGCTATGGATGTTCATGGTCCATTCTTTGACATCAAAGGATCCTTTTCTCGATCCCGCAATCTTCTATGACAAGAACTACCTTTCAGGCGTATTCTTGCGCGTCCTATTCGGCTTGATCCTATTTGGCAGCCTTGTTCTGATCCCTCCATTCTTGCAGAACCAGGGTGGATACACGCTGCTTGATAGTGGAACACTGTTAGCACCGCGCGGCTTGGGCACGATGTTCGGCGCACTATTTTTGGGTCGTCTAATTAAAGTCGTCGACCCCCGCCGGGTGATCATGGTTGGCATGCTTCTCACAGCCTACACGATGTGGCAAATGTCACTGTTCACCAACGACATCGACTACTATCAGGTCTGTGTCATACACTTCATTCAGGGTTTCTCGTTCTCTTGTTTTGTCATTCCGGTCAACACTGTCGCCTTTTCAACGCTACCTGAAGACAAGAGGGACGTTGGCACGTCGTTCTACGCTCTATTGAATAATATCGGTCGCAGCATCGGCATCGCGATTTTGGCAGGCTACCTCGCTTCGCAAAGCCAGGTTTCTCGTTCAGTGCTCAGCTCGACCATCTCGCCATTTAACGATTACATACGGCATCTCGGCCTTCCTCCCTCGATTGACCTTTCGACAGAGCAAGGTCGTGCAATACTTGATCGCATCGTGGGGCAGCAAGCCGAGCTCGTGGCCTACGTCGATGACTTCCGCATGCTTGCAATCATCGTATTGTGCTTCATCCCTTTGACCTTCCTGATGAGCAAGCCAGTCATGGCTAAATAACCCAACAGCAAGTCTAGAACACGCTCTAGGAAGCTACGTGCCACCTTGCCCTCGAAGCTGATCCGCCTCCGCCGAAGCTATGCCCGCTTTGACTTCGGACAATAACTGAGCTGCTTCAGATCCCTGTATTCGCGCGATGTCGTCTTGGTACTTCAGCAAAGTGCCCAGGGTGGCATCGATGGTTCCGGCTTCCAACTCAATCGCATTGAGAACGCTAAGCGCTTCTGCCCAAGCGATGGCTTCAGCGACCCCGGGGGACTTGTATAGATCCATTCCACGCAATGAGTTTACGAAAGCGACAATCTCACGGGTCAATCGCTCAGCAGCATTCGGCACTTTGAGTTCAAGGATGGCGCGATCGAGTTCATCAATCAGAAGTACCGGCGCCTGTCCTTCGAACCCTGCCTCGAGAGCCTGCAACAAGGGCCGACGCAGCAGATAGTCGCTGCTGAAAATCTCATCTTCCAGCTGCGAGCAACCGAGAGATTTGCCTTCAGCTTCGGCGGCCCGAATATGGAGCAGCTGGCGTTGATAGTTCCACTCATAAAGCGCGTTTGATGTATCTAGCCCTTCGTAACACTGCAATCGGACCAACGCCCGCCCAAGCTGCTCACTCAGAACTTTGGCAATCTCAGTCTTCCCAACACCGGCATCACCTTCCAGTGGGAGCGGGCGCTGCAGTTTCAATGATAGAAAAACGGCGGTGGCTGTCGCTTCATCCGCGATATATCCACCATCGGACAATAGGGCCGTTGTGGCCTCGACAGACTGTGGGAGGCTGGTCATGAGGGCTCTATTGAATATTGCGCTTTAAACAATAAATGAGCCCGCACACGAATCCATGCAACGGGCTCATCCAAGAGCAGTGGATCACTTGCCGTCGACTGCACGCTGTGCCAAGACGGAAATCAAGGCCGCGCGGTATTCTGCGCTACCATGCATATCACCCATGAGCGAGCTCGCATCGACTGACACGCCGGCGGCAGCGCTACCAGCGAAATTCGCAGCGAGTGCCGCTTCGATCGGTCCGCATCGGAAGACACCGTCAGCTCCGGCACCTGTTACTGCGACACGCACCTCGGAGCCACCCGCTGGCTTGGCTACAAATACCCCGACCAAAGGATAGCGCGAAGCGCGCTGCTCTATCTTCTCGTAACCAGCAAACCCTGGCACTGGGAAATGCACTGCCGTGATGATCTCATCTTCTGCCAATGCAGTTCCAAACATGCCCTGGAAGTAGTCGTCGGCACCAATCTGGCGCTTGTTCGTAACCACCGTTGCATTTAAGGCAAGCACGGCTGACGGGTAGTCTGCTGATGGGTCATTGTTTGCAAGAGAACCACCGATCGTACCACGGTGGCGCACTTGCGGATCACCAATCCCGCCGGCCAACTTGGCAAGAGCCGGAATAGCACCGGCCACGTCAGCATTGGCAGCCACTTCAGCATGAGTCGCCATCGCACCGATGACGACCTTGTCACCGTCTTTCCCAATTGATTTCAGCTCGGCCACACCGCTTAAATCAACGACGGCTTCAGGTTGTGCCAACCGCTGCTTAAGCGTCGGTAACAACGTCTGACCGCCGGCAAGCAGTTTAGCTTCTGGGTTTGCGCTAAGGGCACTCGCAGCTTCTGCCACCGAACCAGCGCGCTGATAGTCGAATTGATACATTTTATTATCCTCGTTTCGCGTGCTGTTATTCGGCTGCCTGTTTCGGCGCAACGGCTTGATAGGCACGCCATTCTGCCTCAGGAGATGCCGGCATGTTAAGGGCGTTGTTACCGATGGCATCCGTAACCGCATTCATCAGTGCAGGTGGAGAGCCAATAGCACCAGCCTCACCACACCCTTTCATGCCCAGTGGGTTGTTCGGACATTCGGTGACATGATGAGAGACCTCGAAGAACGGCAGGTCATCAGCGCGCGGCATGGTATAATCCATATAGCTTGCCGATTGCAGCTGTCCATTCTCGTCATACACCGTGTTCTCGAGCATAGCCTGACCGAGACCTTGGGCGATGCCACCGTGGACCTGACCTTCAACGATGTTCGGATTGATGATCACACCGAAATCGTCTGCTGCAACAAACTGAACAACTTCAGTTTGCCCAGTCGAAGAATCGACCTCAACTTCACAGATGTAAGTACCAGCTGGGAAGGTAAAGTTCACCGGATCATAGAACGCACCTTCTTTCAGGCCTGGTTCCATGTCGGGTGGTAGATTGTGAGCCGTGTAGGCACCAAGACAAACTTCATGCCAGAGCAATTGCTTGTCCGTCCCTTTCACCTTCACTGCACCATCTTCAATGACGATGTCACTCTCAGCTGCTTCTAGTTGGTGAGCTGCGATCTTCCTGGCCTTCGCTTCAACCTTATCGAGGGCTTTTGAAATGGCTGACATTCCGACAGCACCCGAGCGTGAACCGTAGGTCCCCATGCCGAAATGTACTTTGTCGGTATCACCATCAACGATCTGCACATTCTCAATCGGTGTCGACAGGCGGTCAGCAACCAATTGTGCAAATGTTGTCTCGTGACCCTGACCGTGGCTATGCGAACCGGTGAGCACTTCGATAGTGCCGACCGGATTGACCCGCACTTCAGCACTTTCCCAAAGCCCCACACCGGCACCTAGCGAGCCAACAGCTTGTGAAGGCGCGATACCGCACGCTTCAATGTAGCAGGAAATACCAATTCCACGCAGCTTACCGCGCGACGCAGCTTCGGACTTACGCTGCCCGATCCCGGCATAGTCGGCCGCCTTCAGAGCAGCTTCCAGCGTCGCGTGATAATCACCGACATCATAATTCATGATAACCGGTGTCTGGTGCGGGAATTCCGTGATGAAGTTCTGACGCCGGAGATCCGCTGGATCAACACCAAGCTCACGTGCAGCGGTTTCTACAATCCGCTCGACAAGATAAGTCGCTTCTGGACGCCCAGCACCACGATAAGCATCCACCGGCGTCGTGTTGGTATAAACAGCCTTCACATTACAATGGATCGTCGGAATGTTGTACTGACCAGAGAGCAGCGTCGCGTAAAGGTAGGTTGGCACACATGACGAGAACAGCGACATGTAACCACCGGAATTCGCGACGGTATCAACTTTGAATGCAGTGATCTTGTTGTCACTATCAAAAGCCAACTGAGCTGTCGTGATGTGATCGCGACCATGCGCGTCTGTCATGAACGACTCGACCCGATCAGCCACCCACTTGACCGGCACCCCGGTGCGCTTCGATGCCCAAAGGCAGACAATCTCTTCCGGATAGATGTAGATCTTTGATCCAAACCCACCGCCAACGTCAGGCGCAATCACCCGCAGCTTGTGCTCTGGCGCAATCTGATAAAAGGCTGATAGGCAAAGACGTGCCACGTGTGGATTCTGAGACGTGGTGTAGAGCGTGTAGTGTTCTTCAGCAGCATCATAACCAGCCAATGCAGCGCGAGGCTCCATTGCGTTCGGAACCAGCCGGTTGTTGGAGATTTCCATGGTCGTCACATGGGCGGCACTCGCGATGGCTGCATCCGCAGCAGCAGCTTCGCCAATCTCCCAATCGTAAATCAAATTGCCTGGAGCATTCTCATGGATTTGTGGGGCACCTGCCTCCCGGGCTTTGACCGCATCAACAACCACCGGCAGTTCTCCATAGTCGACAACAACAGCCTCAGCAGCTGTTCTTGCTTGCTCCTTAGTTTCAGCCACCACCACAGCAACAGCATCGCCAACGTAGCGCACTTTATCCGTGGCAAGAGCTGACCAGGCGCCCATGTTCATTGGTGATCCATCTTTCGAATGGATCATCCAACCGCAAATCAAGTTGCCGACGCCATCACCTGTCAGCTGCTGACCATCAAGGACAGCTATGACACCTGGCATGCTTTCGGCAGCAGACTTGTCGATCGATTTAACCGTGGCATGCGCAATATCACTGCGCACAAAGTGCGCATGATGCATGCCTTCCATCTTGAAGTCGTCTGTGTAACGACCCTTGCCGGTGATGAACCGCTTATCCTCTTTGCGCTCGACCCAGGCGCCAATTCCTGATGCAGACATCTGTGTTTCCTCTGACAATTTTTTAATGACGGCCTGTCCTGTTCCGACATCCGGAGCCCCAGCAATTTGCGCCATCTAGCAACAAATCAGAGACTGCGGTTCTGGAGTATCAATTGGCGTGTGCAGGCCGCTGCATTCAGTCCCTACTCCGCAGCCTGTGGCGCGCGCATTTTCTCGGCTGCCATCTGAATCGCCTTGACGATGTTATGATAGCCGGTGCAACGACAAATATTGCCCTTCAGCCAGGAACGGATCTCGGCTTCGGATAGATCCGGATTTGTTTGCAGCAAATCAACAGCCGACATGATCATGCCAGGGGTACAGAAGCCGCACTGCAGGCCGTGGGCTTCACGGAAAGCCGCCTGCATGGGATGAAGGTTGTCACCATCGGCCAACCCTTCGATGGTCGTGACCTTGGCACCATCAGCCTGCATGGCAAGTATCGTGCAGCTCTTTGCTGATTTGCCATTCACATGTACGACACAGGCACCGCACTGGCTGGTGTCACAGCCGACATGGGTTCCCGTCAAGCGCTGGCCTTCACGCAAGAAGTCTACCAATAAGGTGTTTGCAGCAACATCGGCTGTTACCGATTTGCCATTCACCTCGATTGTCACCTGAGCCATGCACGTCCTCCCTTTTATATGCCATCTGGAGAACCAGGAGACACCGTTTTAATTTCAGATAGATCTCAGTCTAGACGTGGTTCGGATGTTGACCCATGAGGACAGGTGGCGTCAACCGGGCAAGTGGCTTGCACAGGCAGGAAATTAGTTGGTAAGTCGCAGAGAAATTAGCGTTTATNGCACCGCAAACACCGGCCGTTCCNGNNCAACCGAAAAATGGNCNNGTNNATAGAGGTCGGGCACCAGCNCCATCANGACNGGCGGATGACCCTAAGCGCTTCGTCACGGGCAGCGTCCANCACGAAGGCGGAGACACTCTTNCCAGCCTGACGTGCCGCGTATTCCACGGCTTCGCGNTCTCTATTATCCAACTTGATGGTCANATACTCACGCGCAGCAGATGGCACAAAATCCGTCATGGTTGNCCCCTAGTGAGTCGTCGAAACTATNTTCCGCTCTGCTACAGGAATGGGGCAATTTCATGGGGAAANTCAGACAAGGTTGTAGTTCATATGACTATTAGACGACGCCTCAACTCTTGCGAGACCAGACTTGCCCCGAGCTTGATGACATGTACCATCGGCCGCAAAGCATCGCATGGTTATCAAAGTGCGAACACCCGAGACTACTTGACCGTATCTGCGCGAACCGCTGTCATGTCGCCAATTCNACTGACCAAACGACAACCGAGAGTTTCCGCCATGNGCAAAACCGTCGACTTCTATTACGATTATGGCAGCCCAACGGCCTATCTGGCTTGGACGCAACTTCCCGCCATTTGCGACAAGCACGGCGCCACGTTGAACTATAAGCCCATTCTTCTCGGCGGCGTTTTCAAGGGCACCGACAATCAATCACCTGTCGTTATTAAGCCCAAAGGCAAGTGGCTGCTGGATGACGTCGCCCGCTATGCGAAGCATTACGGCGTACGCTATGCGATGAACCCGCATTTCATTGTCAACACCATGCCGGCCATGCGTGGGGCCATTTGGGCTCAGGCATCAGGACAAATCGAGGCCTACAATACGGCCATNTACACCGCAATGTGGGCTGATCAGAAGGATATCGCCCAGCCGGATGTGATCGAGGAAGTGCTGACAACAGCCGGGCTGGACGCTGCCGCCATGGGCGATGCCATTCAGCAACCGGACATCAAAGAAAGCCTGATCGATGCAACCAACGCTGCAGTCGAAACCGGGGTCTTCGGTGCACCGACAATGATCGTCGGCGATGAATTGCACTTCGGTCAGGATCGCTTGGAGTGGGTTGAGCGAGCCTTGGCCGCCTAGAACCCGATCGTTACAGATGGCAGCGCTCGGCGCATCCATCTGAAACGTGAAACCGGTCTCTAAACTTATTGCGTAGAGCAAGATTCACGTTCCGGCCAGCTAAGTGAGCAAGTCGACCGGTGGTTCCATCCGGAACGATCTTGCTCTAGCACACAACCGCTCAATTTTAGGCACCATCCTACAGACGCGGGTTCACATGATGCAGTTCTTAACTCGTCATTAACCGTCGCAATCTTAACAATTCTGTCACACAACAGACAGATGACAGAAAGGACGGGCTAGGGGCAATGGCGTCGAGATCAGCATTATCGCGTAAGAAACACGCGTTGGTTGGGACAACTCGCAAAAGGAACACGCCAAGGACTATCAAGCAAAAGACAGTTGTCGAAATCGAACTCCTGCCGATTGATCGCTTAAGGCCGACNNAAATGGCGGTTGGAATNCGCGCTGTAACATGCAAGCGACGCAAACTAGAGCTGCGGGCAACCAAGCGTCGGCCACTCAAGAAGNTCGCGNAAAGTCGCCTGATACCCGCCATCCGTGGCCCTGGCCGTGAAGTCTTTATGATCGACAATCANCATTTTGCATTGGCGCTCTGGCAGGCGTCTCAGCACCAGGTGAATGTCGGAATATTGGATGATTTCTCTCATCTGCCACCCGCTCTATTCTGGCAGCAGATGGAAGCCAATGGCTGGCTCTATNCTTATGATGAACAANGCNGCCGCATCGACCCAAGTCGACTACCACTTTGGCNCCACGCACTCCGTCATGACCCGTTCCGCGATCTGGCATGGGAAGTGCGCGAGGCAGGTGGCTTTGCAAAGGTCGGTGTCCCTTATGCGGAGTTCCAGTGGGCGAATTACTTCCGCCGACACTTTTCCCTGCAGGAAATCCGCGGCGACTATCGCAAAGCCGTCAAGAAAGCGATCTCACTTTGCGCATCAGATAACGCGCACAGTCTTCCAGGCTTTTGTGGCCGCCTTGCTGCCTGAACAGTTCTGGCCGCCTGAACAGTACTGGCTGCCTGAATAGCGACGGACTNAANNNTGCCGTGNGGGCCTGCTCGGGCCCGCCACTCTACAACGTCGCCCCGCAATGTTGCCCAGAGCTCTAGTTCGTCGTCTTCGTCACATTCGTCACGGCTCCACCGGTCGCCGTGCGTCCACCATCTATTGTAAAGTGCATGCCGGTGACGTTCGCCGACGCGTCCGAACACAAGAACAATACGACATTCGCGATCTCTTCCGCCGTTGAGTACCGACCGGACGGAATGGCTGCCTCATAGCGCGCCTTCACACCCTCGGGATCATCGGGACTGATCTTACGCGCCACATCTTCGATCATTCGTGTTTGGACTGGTCCGGGACAAACCGCATTCACGCGCACGCCGCTACGTGCGACCTCACCCGACACACTACGAACGATGCCAAGCACGGCATGCTTAGAGGCACAGTAGGTCGACATGTTGGGCGTTCCAACGAGCCCCGCGACAGATGCTGTATTCACGACAGCTCCACTGCCCTTGGACACCATGACGGGCAGAACATACTTGAGGCCGAGAAAGACGCCTCGCACATTGACAGCCATCACCTGATCAAACAGATCTTCGTCGTAATCAACCAATGGTGTCAGATTACCTTCGATACCGGCATTATTAAAAAACAGATCAATTGTCCCAAACGTATCAACGGCCTGCTTAACGTAATTCTGAACGTCAGAAGACTTCGTGACATCCGCAGCAATAGCAATCGCCTCCCCACCCATTGACTTGATCTCTTCAGCAACCGCCTTGGCTGCTTCTCCATTGACATCAACAATCACGAGTTTGGCTCCGGCCTTAGCAAACGCAAGGCTTGTCTCCCGACCGATGCCGCCACTGCCACCTGTTACGACTGCACATTTTCCCTTGAAGTCCACTGTCTAGCTCCCTGATTTTGCGACCTGTACTTTCAGCTTAGATCCAGACTAATCGATGGACCCTCATCGCGAATACTCTATGCATGGCATGGGACATTAAACATCACTTGGTTGATTAGCGTCGGTCCGATAGAGTGCTAACAAAGCTCCTCAGCAGCTAAATCTCCAATCAGCGCCAAATTCAGGGACTTGTCCGATGACAAACCGTTATGTTCGCACCGGGGTTTTCCTCGCACCGTTCCACCACACGAACGAAAACCCGACTTTGACGCTCGAGCGAGACATGGATCTGCTCGTACATATGGATAAGCTGAACTACCATGAAGCCTGGATTGGCGAGCATCATTCGGGTGGTTACGAAAACATTGGCGACCCAGCCATGTTTATCGCAGCAGCAGCAGAACGCACACGCCATATTCGTCTTGGAACCGGGGTTGTTTCACTCCCCTATCACCATCCTTTCATTGTTGCTGACAAAATGGTTCAGCTCGACCACATGACCCGAGGTCGTGCCATGTTTGGCGTTGGTCCTGGCTCACTGGTTTATGATGCTGCAAAGCTGGGAATTGATCCGGCGACCCAGCGCAATCGTCTGAATGAAGGACTGGAAGTTGTCATCCGCCTCCTACGAGGGGAAACGGTCAACCAGGAAACAGACTGGTTCAAGTGTGTCGACGCAAAGCTACAGATGCCAAACTATACGCAGCCACACATTGAGATGGCGGTTGCATCATCTCGGTCACCGACTGGTTCATACATTGCGGGCATGCATGGCATCGGAATGCTTGCCATGGGTGGAACGTCTAAAGACTCGATGGAAGCACACTGTGGCAACTGGGAACGGTGCGAAACGCTGAGTAAGGAGAACGGCCGCACCGCCAATCGCAAGGACTGGCGCATCGTCACATTCGCCCACGTTGCAGAAACGCGCGAGCAAGCCGAAAAAGACGTTGAGTTTGGGCTGAAGAATTTTGCAAACTACTTCAGCGAAGTCGCAACATTCCCGATCATTCCACCGGACATCACGGATCCGGTAAGTTATCTCCGCGAAAATCAGCTAGCCTGCATTGGAACGCCCGATGATTGCATCGAGCACTTCGAACGCATTTGGGAAGGCTCAAAGGGTGGCTGTGGCGCAATCCTATTGCTAGCGCAAAACTGGGCAGATTGGCAGCCCACACTCAGAAGCTACGAGTTAATGGCCCGCTTCGTCCACCCAGTTTTCCAAGGTGGAATTCAGCCCCGTGTTCACTCGTATAACGATGCAGCTGCGAAATACAGTTCAGCTGGCGAGCAATCACGTGCGGCTGTACAGGCTGCCATTGAAAAGCACGGCGCCAAACGAACCGGACTCTAATGCTCAGTTCGCAATACCTGTCGAGAATTGCACGTCCATGCAGGATGCAAACTTTCCAACTCTGGCAAGCTCAGACTGCAGCGCCTTGAAGCGTTGCTTTGAAGGCTTGACGCCTGGTTCCCACCACACGTTGAGCACGTCGAGGGCGTTAGTTTTAGGATTACGTTTCATATCAATCCTGCCAACGAAACGATCGCCCTCAAGCAACGGAAAGACATAGTAGCCATACTTCCGTTTGGGTGCTGGCACGAAGATCTCGATGCGGTAGTCGAAATTAAACAGGCGTTGCAGACGCTTACGATCACGTATCACTGGATCAAACGGACTGATAACGCGCAGTCTTGAGGGTGGTGCGATATCGTCATCTCGCAGATCTAGCACTGTCGGATCTGCTAAGGCTTCACGAGGCCGGGACCCATCGACAGCTTCAACCTCCACACGCGGTAAATCTTTGCCTTGCCGTTCAGCCCAGGTTTTTGCTTCGCCTGCCGATATAACGCCCCAGAACGCTGCAAGCTCACCAGGGGTAGCAAGGCCAAGCCGATCCAGGGCCGCGCGACAACACCAATCAACAAGTTCAGAGTTTTTGATTTTGCCGGTGCGATGGCTATACGGGATCACCCTTTCATAGACATCATAGACTTTCTGAAAATTCTCTCGGCGCGTGACCGCAAGTTGTCCCGTGCGCCAGAGGTACTCGAGCGCCGTCTTAGACGGATGCCAGTCCCACCAGCCTCCATTACTCTTCTTTTCATTGCTCGCCAGATCTCGCGACATCGCAGGACCGTTCTCTTTGACGTGCCCGAGAATGTCATCGAGAATTTCTTCAAATCCTTCGCGGCGCCACTTCTGCCACCGCTGACGCAGCATTTCACCATCACGCTCAAACTTACGCTTCCAGACAGGATAGAATTCCGTCGGAATAATTGATGCGTCATGCGTCCAATTCTCGAAAAGATGCCGATCTTTTTCAATGAGCGCTGCCAGATGCTGCCGCTTATAGGTCTGATTACGCGCAAACAAAATCATATGATGCGCGCGCTCAACGGTATTCACACTGTCAACCTGAACAAAACCGAGTCGAGAAACGAGTTGGAGCAGATCATCCTTCGATTGTTTCAGATGCGGAGCATGACACAAGCCTTGGCGTTCCAGCAAGATGCGTCTTGCCAGACGGCTACTGACTTTGAAGTTCGATTTTTGTGTGCTCATGAAATCTTGCGAATGGTCGAGAAACAGATCAGCCGTACCCTACTGCGCCGTCAGACCGCCGTCGACCACAAGCCCCGCTCCTGTCATGAAACCTGCGTCATCGGATGCAAGAAATACAATACCCAGCGCAATATCGTCAGGGACACCAAGCCGCCCTATAGGATGCAGCCGGCGGGATTGGTCCTTGGCAGCATCTACATCATTGCTACTGACTTGTGCGGCGCGAGACGTAAATGTCTGCGCACCCATGTCTGTCTCTATAACGCCTGGATGAATGGAATTGACACGAATGCGATCACCCTTTCGGCCAAACGCCAGAGCTGTTGATTTGGTGAAGAGTGTAACGCCCCCCTTTGTCATGGAGTAAATCGGATCGAGCTGCGATCCCACCAGCCCGGCAATCGATGCCAAGTTCACGATTGCGCTTCCATGTGGTGAGCTTTTACCCCGCTCTCTGAGTGCCGGCGCACATAACTTTGTTCCAAGATAGACACCCTTGAGATTGATCGCAACGATCTTATCCCAATCAGCATCTGTCGCTTCCTCAAACTCACGTCCCAGGAATATGCCAGCATTGTTTACGAGAATATCCAGACCACCGTAAGCATCGCTTGCAAGTGCCACAGCCGAATTCCAACCAGCCTCCCTGGTCACATCGAGAAAGACGAACTTGGCATTACCACCAGCAGCCTCAATTTCAGCGACGGTCTCTTTAGCTCGTTCCTCAAGGATGTCCCCAACAACAACCTTGGCCCCTGCTTCAGCCATACGCTTTGCAGTTTGACCACCAATCCCACGAGCCCCGCCCGAAATCAGAGCCACCTTGCCATCTAGCCTGTTCATTGGGTTTATCCTCCGTCTATCAACAGAGGAGAGATGCTAGGCAATCTTAGAAGCGTTGCAAAGATTGGATCGATCTTTGATCTGATGCGTTGGTCTGTCGATCGGCAATGCCTACGACACCAGCGCCGTCAAACAACCTGGCGTGCCGAAGAGCAAAGAGAAAATGCCGAGAGGAGCAGTCAGCAGAATGGTCACTGGATAGAGCCCTGCGATTAGCATCACGATACTGCCAAGCTGGATAGATAGCCATATCCAATAGAAAGCACCAAACACGAGCATCCAGCTCAAGAGCTCGCCGCGCAGATCAGCAGTATCTTGAATTGCAGTTCGTGCCCAACTGGACATATGCGTTTGCGCTCCCTTGCGCCTTATACTCGAGAGCTGGCGCTGATTCGACTATTGAATGGTTAACGCTCCACCAGTCTATGATCAACCGTTAAGCTGCTTGAGAGCCATCTGGGTCGTTCCTTTGACTTTTCTATGTTCACATCATCACGTCTTCGTAAAGACTATCTGCCTGACTTGCTATGAAGTAATGTCCCGTCGACGTGCTCCCGCTGTCACAAGTCACCTGACTATACGCTGGCTAAGCTAGCTGGAAGTCGTCAAAGCAAGGCTTTGTCATGGCCGCCAAGGCACTCTCATGAACGGCAAATGAACAGCCATAACAGCTAGAATTCACCTCCCAACTGCCAACCCTCGGTTGTAGGGCCCGTCCTATCTGGAGATGGGTCTTCTGTAGCAGATCACAAGGTAAGATCTTATGACAAGATTGAGAACATTTCTGGGTGCCATGGCAATGCTTTTCGCAGCGCTAGGCTTCACCGGTTCGATGGCTGTTGCCGCCGGTCCGGCTCCCGCAACACTCAATGGCCTACAATCTAGCGGCACTGGCAATGCGTTAGTGCAAAAGATACACGGCCGCCATTGTGGTTGGCGTCGTGGTCATCGTCACCGTTGGGCGTGCCGCCCAGTTCACCGGCGGTGGCGTAGCCGCTGATGGGCGCATCACCGCTGGCGCAGTCGTCGCTGGGGGTGGCACCGCCGCTGGCAGAGCCGCCGTTGGGGTTGGCATCGTCGCTGGCGCAGCCGCCGCTGGTAGGCCTTATCACTCAAGATAGAAGAACGAGATGCCGTCATTGGTGGCATCTCATATCGAGGCAGGCTCCAAAATCACCATGTCACTCATCGCCAAATGCCGAATGTTGAGCCTCATCGCTATTGCAAGTCTCAGTGCCGGCTTTCTCGCATTCATTAGTGGAGCACACAGCGCCGATCAGGGCATCTCAGGTCTGCAGACCAATCAGTCCTATGTTGACAAACTCAAAGGCAAGAGCGGGGTTGACCTAGCCAATCCCTTGAGCGTCTTTCGTTCTATTCTTACCAGCCTTCCGAAAACGGTTAAGGTCTACCCAACTGAGAATTACTACTACTTTTCTTTCTATGATCGTGGCATCCGATATGGTGGGAACATCCGACTAGCTATAGACGGCTTGGCGAAACGTGAGATCTACTTCACCTACTTCCCGTCTGCCACGTTGCAGCATCCTGATGGTGAGAGACACCGCTTGGTGCTGAACGCATCGAACGGAGTGGACGTCAAACGCATTACCGATCTTAGTTGGAATGTCTCTGCCTTCGGTAAAACAGTCCGTTTCAACCTCAACGACCTGAGCAAGGTTCGCCCCCCAAGAGGCCTCATGCGCAAGCAGGAAACATTCATTGGTGCTGTATTCGATGAATCCGGGCTGATATTCTTCTTGTTGTTCGATAAAGCGAAAGCAAACTTTCTTTACATTTTGGATGAAACGGTTGACGTGCCCGAACAATTCTCCGGCTCGGAAGCGGATGCTTCGTTCCAGCTTTGACGACGCACAGGCTTTCTCTTTGCCGTCGACGAGAAGGTCGGTTCACGTAAAGTCCTCGCTGGGGTATTCGCCGCGAATGTTGAGCTGAACAACTATTACGATGGCCCGTTTGACCAGCTACCCGACAACTTCATCAAGGATGATCGACTAAGAAATGCTTTCATTGCACGCCAACCCGATCTAAAGGACCGCATCGATCTTGGTCGTGTCAAAACTCGGTTTGATCATGCGACACAGGTGGTTGAGTATATTCTGTTTTGATTTGACCGTCGTTCCGCGCTGCAAACGGCTGACAGAGCCTGAGAAGCCACTGTCAGCAGTCTACCCGTCATGACGGCCAATACGGTCTCCACAAAATCCCGAACCGCGGCTATGAGCGACCTGATGCCGATGATGTTCATGACACGGGTAAGATTGTGGGCGAGTACCGCAAGCGACATCTCTGTCTTCACGTTGTGCAAGCGCTTCATCAGGAAGTGCG
>NZGY01000092.1 GCA_002689605.1 Filomicrobium sp. | reverse complement strand
CCAAGACAAAGACGACGACCAAGGCAGAGGTCGATTGAGCTGTTTGTTGCCCTCACGCGTGAGGGCAACAAACAGAAAGACAAGGTGGGTCAGTTTGAAGGGGCCGTTGACAGAAGCTCCGCATTAAGCCAATCCAGGTTTCGTATCACTGGTGTTCAGCAGAAAACCCTACTGACTGCACAAACTGGAAGAGCGATACAGTCGCTGATGTTGGGAAACCGTTCAGCATCGCTGCCTACTGCTTCACACACAAGATGCCTGTGAACATGGAATTGCGCTACAACAGACGGCTCGATGATTATGCAAGCCAGCAGGTGGTTACGATCAAGCCGCATGCAATGAAGCTTAAGGGCAACCTTGCCCCACATCCGTTTTGCGGAAAGAAGTCTGCTCATCGCTTCGTTATGAAGCGCGGCGGCGCGATGATTAGAAGTGGAAAGCCGCGGGATGTCATCGAGCCAAAGTGTGTTTGGAACCCAATAAAGACCAAAGCAGCTTCGTAAGTTGCATCAGTCCTACAATTTTATGT
This sequence comes from Filomicrobium sp., assembly GCA_002689605.1. GTDB lineage: Bacteria > Pseudomonadota > Alphaproteobacteria > Rhizobiales > Hyphomicrobiaceae > Tectiglobus. Next base: position 21,991 of record NZGY01000092.1, on the reverse strand, counting down.
CATCAGCCCTGTGGTCTCTTACGAGATTGCCGGGTTTGCGGCTTGGCAAAAACAAACCGGGCGCTCCATATCCTGCAGAGCCCGGTTGAAATTTCTTTCAATCAAAGTCCTTTTTCAAGGAGCTTTTTGATGGTGCCTTCGCCTGTGGCTGCAACAAGCCTTCCGACTTCCTTGCCGCCCTTAAGCAGAACTAGTGTTGAGCGACGTGGAATTCGCCTGCTCTTTGTTACGGCATGGCTACGATAGGTGTCCCAATCGACCAGCATAAACGTAATGCCTTCGTTGAACTTTTTATCACTCGCACGGAGCGATTTCAGCACGCGATCCTGGCGTGCGCAGGTTGGTCACCAAGTTGACTTGTAGTGAAGCAGGACGGTCTCGCCCCGACCAATCGCGGCTTTCAAAGCGCCGGGCTTGAATGCGACTGTTCCGTCACCCGCATGAGCGGCGAACGGGATAGTGATCGCAAACAAAGCCAGCGCTATCAGCCCTGACATTAGCTTGTTCAATTTCATTCTCCCCTGCTGTCAAACGATCAAATTGAAACAGATAAATTCTGGAACCAGACCGGTAGGTAGTGGATGGCGAGTGCTTCGGCAGCGTGATGCAGTCCCAGCAAGATTCCCAAACCAACTGCGATCAATGCTACGGCCATAACCCATTTTGAGTTTGCCGCTATTTTCTTGAAGGTCTCTTGGCGGCTGGAAATCGCTTCGCGGGTGCCAGAGGCAAGTGCAAGGATGATGGTCGTTGTCCCGAGCGCGAAGCTGATCATAATTGCCGTTCCCCAGAGGAGCGACTCTCCTTGAGAGGCAAGCGATATTGCGCCTCCGAGCGTCGGTCCAATACAAGGAGACCAGGCGGCCCCAAGCACCATGCCGCCAAGGAAGTGACCCATTAGTCCCTGTCCTTGAAGGCTGCCACGCTGCTGTTCGGCCTGGCCTGAAATGCCAGCAGTTGCCGCAGCGAACTTTACGTTGAACGCTGGGACCATCAGGATTAGGCCAAACGCGATCATGCAGGCCGCTGCAATCTGGGCCATCAGCTCATTGTCAAGGCCGATGGCTGGCCCAGCTGAAGCAATCTCAACGCCAAGGACAACAAAGGCTACACTCAGGCCGGCTGCCATTGCTACCGGGCCCAGTCGCTCTTCCCGCATTGCGGACCCGAGTATGATCGGTAGAACCGGCAACACGTACGGATTTATCAGGGTTAAAAGCCCCGCGCCAAAACCAAGCAGTAGCTCCACAATCGCACCTGTGAAATGGATGCATAAAACGAGATGTATTCTCATGATCGTTTGCTGGAAATCGTGGCGATTGTCTAACGACAAGCACCTCGCAGTCGATCAAGTTCTGTTGAACTGTCGTGTTCTTTTGATTTGGGCCTTAAGGCTTTGGTTACGAACAGGCCAATGCGCGGCCAGCGGGCCTGAAATTGTAATGTCGATCCAGCAGGCCATGGCGAGGATTGTAACCGCGATCGACATCGACAAAAGTGTCAATTTGTATCGAAGTTGCGGCCAGACTACCGGAAAGTTGCGCTGCCGTCAGCACACGTTCTGAAATCAATTGATCGTCGTAGTTGGCAATGGCCGGATTGGCATTGGCAAGACGAAGATTAACATCGACTTCGAGATTATTGCTTACAGCAAACGCATCAATCTCAGTGAGTCGTGATGTCAGATCATCGGTTAGATTGAGCTGAATAATCATGCCCGCAATTAAGCCTGAATTTGGCATCTTGCTGATAGAGGCCACGATTGTTTCACGCGTTTCCCATTTGAATCCTGAACTGACCGAATGTGCGAAGCGGCTGCCTTGCTTGGGCTCATGCTTGGACGAATGAGATTTCCCAACTAGAAATTTCACACCTTCGATAGGACGAAGACTGGCAATATCTGATTGCAAATCGGAGAGGTCGTCCGTCGCCCCAACAATCTCTACTTGTGAGACGAAATCGCGATTGGCTTCGATGAGATCCAAGTCTGAATTGGATGGTACGCCGAGGCTGAAGAGTGCGAACCGAATGCCGGTGGAAGCAAACTCTACCATGCGGGCGCGGGTCTGCTCGTCTAAGAGGTCAGTGATAGGGACACGCACGTGGTTGATACCCATTTGCTGCAGGCGCATGAGGACATAGTCATTGCGCGTTCGTTTGCGTGCAAACTCTTCCATTGGGCCGTTGTAAGGAAGATCGATTGGTGTCGCCCAAGCATGCCGCAGAGGTGCAATCAGGTTCGTTGACGGATTGGAACTCCATTGCAGTTGATCCGGTGAGAGTTGGGAGCTGGCTGCCAGACCTTGACCATCTGTTGGAATTATCCGGACACGGTGGCACTCCGGAAATACATCGATCAACGTCACACCGAACTTGCCTTCATCGTTGCGGCCAAATTCTTTCGGCGGATCGATGGCGTACATCTCGGCGTAGTCTTGGCGGATAAAGCTGGTGGCCGGCAAGCAGTAAAGACGCGTTGCGCCAACTCTATTATAGAAAAACTGATGGACGTGACCGGAGAAGACAGCTTCAATGTTGTGTTCTTTGACAAGGTCAAGGAACCATGTTCGGCCGGGCTCGGCGAAGTTGTCGTAGTGGCTTTGCTCTGCAGCTTCGTAAATGAACGGTGGGTAGTGTGAGCACAGGAAAATTCGTCGACCACGATTGCTAGTAAGAGTGTCGCTAAGCCAATCTTTCTGTTCCGGCTCCTGCCGCGTTGCTGAGTTTACCAATGATGAATTGATGATGACGAACACGCAGTTTGCATGTTCGAAGCTGTGATAGCTCTTACCAAACTGGCTTTCATATTGCGCGATGGTTTCGTCATCGGCAGGACCGGCTGGGGCATCGGGGTTGGGGTTGTCGCCAATGTCATGATTGCCCGGCATAAACTGCATGCGGTCTCGTAGCGGGGCGAAAATCTCGTGAGCTTGCTCGCAGGCGTCAAGATAGGTTGGCAGATGCGGTAGTGGGTGCACCATATCGCCAAGATGCAGAACCAGAGGGGGCTCATGCTGTGCGATGGCGGCAATCGCAAACCGCGCGCGATCATTTGCGAGATCATTGACAGGAAAGGGTGAGGATTCATCAAGCTGCTTAGGGCGAATGTGCGTGTCGGAGATGATTGCAAAAGTGAATAGAGGTTGCTCCGTCGTCATCTGGTGTCCTTTCCGCAACTTGCCTTATCACTTTTACCACTTAGAGCATTCCTTTGCGGCTCACAATGACGGTGGAGCTTGTAGCAGTCATGAGATCCGATTTCTACTCAACGAGAGATGTGCTATGATTTGCCTGACTGGAAAAAAACGCTGGAGAACGCGATGAAAATCGAAATACAATACTGCGGAGCTTGAAACTATGAGCCAAGCGCCCGTGCGGCGCAGGATCATATTTTGAAGCAGAATCCTGATGCCCAAGTCGAGCTTGTTCGCTCTGGTGGTGGAGTTTTTGAGATCACCGTTGATGGGCAACTGAAATACTCGAAAAAGGCGACTGGTCAGTTTCCGACGGAGTCTGAAATCAGCGCTTGCCTGTCTTAGGCACGGCAGAACTTTTGAGTCTTGATGAATGCCATGCTTGCTCGACAGGCATGGCTTTTTTGTTTGTTTCTCCTATCCAGGTTGTATTCTGGGTTGAACGCATTGCCGCGCGTTCGTGGCCTGGAAGCTGCTCAAAACAGTTCGAGCCAACGGACTGCTAGCCTCATGCCCAACACCATCAAGAATACCAAAATGATTACTCGGAAGACTTCAGGTGCGAGCATGCTGCGCACGCGGGTGCCGAGTTTAATGCCTGCCCAAACACGAGCTAGACTGCAGATTGAGATGACGGCAGTTTCGATCGTCATAAGTCCCAGCTTGGCCAAGCCTGCTGCCATGACGAGGCTTGACAGAGTGAATGAGCAATTGATGGCTTGAACAAATCGATTGGGCTCGAGATTGAGTGACAGAAGATAGGGAAGAACGGGCATGACCTGTGAGCCTGTCAGGCCATTGAAGATTCCGGTTGAGAAGCCGACGAGAGGAGCTAGTGGCTTCTCCAGATTGGTCGGTAGTCTGAGATGTGGGTTGGCTAGGGCAAACAGGCAGTAGGCGACTAACACCAAGCCTAAAACCGCTGCCGCCAACTTGCCGTCCACGCTATCGAGCAACCACAGGCCGAGTACAACGCCAGGCAAAGCGGTCAAGAACAGTGGCCAGAATCGGGACACTGTTTCCTTGAAGTATCCGGCATCGCGCATGACGATAACGTTGCTCGCGAGAGAAGGTATGATCAGGAGGGGCAGGGCTGCCTTCAGGCCGATAGCATAAACGAGAAATGGAAGACAGGTTGTCGAAAAACCGAGACCAGTCGTGCCTTTTGCAAAAGCCGCAAAGAAGAAGGCGGCGGCGATAATTGCAAGCTCGTATGGCGACGCTGCAGTCACAGGCGTGCATCAACCTTCTACAAGTTTGGAGAAACGCTTTTCACCGCCTCGTCGAAACTGCACAGTTCGACTATCAGGGACGCGCTCAGCATGTTTGCGTGCGCCGGGTCGCCAACCAGCGAAGTGGCACTCACAATGTTCGGACCTTCTTTCATACTTCGACGCTAGCCGAAGCATAGTTTTGGTGCAATGGTCGAAGTTCTTTGCCGTATGACGGGACGAACAATATTGCGGTGGCCCTGATTGCAAGAGATAANNTTNAAAACTACGAAGCTTATTGATGTCGTTTGAATGAGGACCGTACAGTCANTGAGAAATTCCGGTTTGTCTGGNAGAACCGGTNANTCGTNGAGGATTGTCGAACTTTCTANAAGNGGGCTTCTTAGTAATACGCCATGCAGTGCTGATGGGAGGGTTTAATGATAGCCATCATATTTGAAGTCTGGCCAGATGAAGAGCATCGCGGAGCATATCTGGATATTGCAGCTGAGCTGCGCCCAATATTGGAAGAAGTCGAGGGTTTTATATCGGTTGAGCGTTTTCAGTCGATCACCGATCCTGGCAAACTGCTTTCGATTTCGTTTTTCGAGGATGAAACTGCTGTTCAACGCTGGCGCAACATTGCTGAGCACCGTGTTGCGCAATNGCGCGGTCGATCAGGAATCTTCAAGAACTATCGGTTGCGGGTCNCAAGTGTGATACGTGATTACGGTATGAACGAGCGTAATGAGNCACCGACAGATAGTTTAGCCCAACACGATAGCTAGGTCGTGTTGGGCAACTTGTGTCGGTGGTGACGCTAGNCTANTCACCTGCTTCNGCCTCTCGAGCGAGGACTTTGTAGACGACTTCGGATGTGTCTTTCGACGGGACGACTGGGACGATCTCAAAGTCTGCGAGGTCGGACCAACTCGTNACCCACTCCTGTAGAAGTCGNACGTCATCACACTCCATAAGCTGAAAGCAGCGATCAAAATTGGCTTCGATCCAGCTGCCTACGTATGTGAGGCCCTCTGGTGACATTCGGCCCTTTTCTTGGAAACGCCTATAGACNGCTTTGGCATCCTGATTGCGGAAACGTTCGATTACCATGAATAGCATTCGGTAGTTCCTCCAACGATAAGAATTTGGTGCTCAGGGCTAGAAGCCAACCTGATCGCCGCCCTTGAGTTTCAACATGTCGCGAGCTTCGTCTGGTGTNGCAATCTCGCGTCCGAGACCTTCGATGATTTGGCGAACGAGCGTGACTTGCTCCGCGTTGCTTTCCGCCATTTTTCCAGGCCCCGCCCACAGGGAGTCTTCCATGCCAACGCGAACGTTGCCGCCCATCGCAGCTGCCANCGCTGCAATCCGCATCTGGTGACGGCCAGCTGCAAGAACGCTCCACTGATAATNATCACCGAAGAGCCGATCAGCAGTACGGCGCATGTGAGCAACGTCCTCCTCGTGTGTGCCGATCCCGCCAAGAATGCCAAAGACAGACTGCACGAAAAACGGTGGTTTGATGATCTCTCGATCAGCCATATGGGCAAGAGTATATAGGTGACCGATGTCGTAACATTCGACTTCAAAACGGGTGCCGTTCTCTGCGCACTGGGTAAGAATGTATTCTATGTCAGCAAAGGTGTTCTTGAAGAAGCCAGATTTTGAACCTTCGAGGTATGTGCGTTCCCAATCAAATTTGAACTCCTTGAACCTGTCCAACATTGGGTAGAGGCCGAAGTTCATGGTCCCCATGTTTAAGCTTGCGACCTCCGGCTTGAAATCGATCGCAGGCTGTGCGCGCTCTTCGACGGTCATGGTCATCGCGCCGCCGGTTGTGATGTTTATGACTGCGGGTGAACGCTGCTTGATGACTTTCAGGAATGGCGAGAATGCATCCATAGACTGGTCAGGTTTGCCCGTCTGAGGGTCGCGCGCATGCAGGTGGACGATGGCAGCGCCTGCTTCAGCTGCACCGATTGCAGCATCTGCAATTTGTTCTGCCGTGATTGGTAGATGGTCCGACATTGTTGGCGTGTGGATTGAACCTGTGACAGCGCAGGTGATGATAACTTTGTTTGATTTGGCCACGTGATTTACTCCCGAGAGAAATTGGTTTTGTTGAGACTATTCGTATGATTTCTGCGCGCGCTTATGAGCGACGAGTGCCGCGAGGCGGTCATCCCGCCAGCGGCTCTTTTCGAGAACTTGCTCATTGGAGGGTTTGCGGCCCCAGTCGGCCAGCACGCGTGCGCGGTTTTCTTCACTCCAAATTTCGGGAGTGACCGGTGGNGCAGATAGGCCATGCATCGTCTCGGCAAAGCGATCGAAGTAATCTGCCATGCCTGCTGGAGCATTGAGTTCGATGGTTTCNAANGGACCCATAAACGACCATCTGAGGCCAAGGCCATGTGCAATCGTCTTGTCCAGATCGTCGGCGGTGCAGTATCCTTCTCCGACTAAGCGTAAGGCTTCAGCNACCAGAACGGCCTGCATGCGATTTAAGATAAAGCCATCGATCTCTTTTTTTACTTCGACAGCGACTTGACCAACCGAGTCATAGATTTCGCGTGCGCGTTTGNCGACTTCTGCAGACGTCCAGGGGGNGCCACANAGTTCAACTATCGGGACAACATGNGGCGGGTTNACNGGGTGTGCAATCAGACAGCGATCGCGGCCTGCAAGACTTTCAGTGAAGCGCGATGCGACGATTGCGGAAGATGATGATGCNAGTATTGCGGANTTTGGCGCGGCTGCGTCCAGTTCCTTGAACAGAGCGATTTTTGCATCAACGCGTTCTGGCCCAGACTCCTGGACAAGNTCGACTCCATCGAGAGCGTCTTCAAGTGATGATGCGACTCGGATTCTCTTGGNGGCTTCATCTGCTTTTTCGACGAGACCATGACCTGCAAGATCATGAAGTGATGCCTCTATAAGACCAGGTGCAGCTGCGAGCGTCCCCTCGTGGGCATCATAGATTGCAACATCCCAACCCGCACGGGCAAATACATTGGACCATGCACGGCCAATCAGGCCGACACCNACAATACCGACACGCGGCATAGATTTCCTCCCAATAANCTATAGACGTTTNATGTAAGCTAGCATGCTGCCGGCTTCAGGTAAGGCTGCAATTGAGCACGCCACGACAATATNGCTCTTCTGTAATGGGGGATCATCAACCCGCTTGCATCTCTTCTCGTTCTCTGTCTTTGCTCGACCCCAACAGAGGAGATGTCAGATGTCNTGGGAATTGTGGTTTGCTTTCGTTCTNGCAAGTACGGCNATGCTTGCCATANCTGGTCCGACAGTCATGCTGGTTGTGAGTTATGCGTTGGGGCGGGGCAAGCACACTGGTTGGGCGACGGTTCCTGGAGTAACTCTGGGTGACTTCACGGCCATGACGATTTCGTTGCTCGGAGCGGGTGCAGTGCTGGCAGCCTCGGNGACGCTTTTTACGATTCTAAAGCTGGTTGGTGCGGCCTATCTGATCTGGTNAGGCATTGGGNTTTGGCGGGCGAAGCCCAAGTTAGCAGAGGCAGCAGAGGAAACATCGAANNGCACTGGTTGGTCAATGTTTTGGAATGCCTATGTCGTCACGGCTTTGAACCCAAAAGGTATTGTGTTTTTCGTTGCCTTTGTTCCTCAGTTTGTTGATCCGAGCAANTCGGCGGTGCTGCAGTTTGCTNTATTGGAGATTACGTTTCTAGCGCTNGCGGCCATCAACGTCGCTNTCTGGGCAGNTTTGGCCGGGNAATTGCGCGAGACGTTTACTCGACCGTCAACGCTTGCGACAGTCAACAAGGTCGGAGGCAGCTTTCTCATTGGGGCCGGAGTACTGACGGCCGCGGTTCGGCAAGGCGACTAATCGCTGAGGCAAGCGAGAAAATAGGGAGGTACAACTATGGAGTTAGGCATCAAGGACTTACGTGTTCTCATTACGGCTGGTGCATCTGGCATTGGATTGCAGATGACGAAGGCCTTTCTTGCTGAAGGCGCGAAGGTGCACACCTGCGATATTGACCGTGATGCTCTCGAAGCCCTGTCCAGTGCTCTGCCANGTGTAACTTGGTCTGTTTGTGACGTTTCCNATCGTCAACAGGTTGCAGCCATGNTGGATGATGCGCTGCGTGAANTGGGTGGTATTGATTGTCTTGTCAACAACGCAGGTATCGCGGGCCCGACTGGCAGGGTTGACGAGATTGATCCTGAAGATTGGGATAAGTGCCTCGCTGTCTGCATTACTGGTCAATTCAATTGCACGCGGCTTGCGGTTCAGCACCTGAAGGCCAGCAAGAANCCCTCGATTATCAATCTGTCGTCTGCAGCAGGGCGGTTTGGGTTTCCGCTTCGCTCTCCTTATGCGGCGGCCAAGTGGGGCGTCGTCGGTTTTACAAAGACGCTGGCGGTCGAGCTNGGNGAGAACGGAATTCGCTGCAACGCTATTCAACCCGGCCCAGTTGACGGAGAACGCATTCGNCAGGTCATAGATGCCAAGGCGCGTGCAGCCAATATTGGATTTGATGAGATGCAGGAGCGCGTTCTCGCAAATGCATCCATCAAGAGCCTTATTCCGCCTCAGCNACTGGCAGATTTGGCCGTTTATCTCGCATCCCCGCGCGCAAACACTATTTCAGGNCAGGCTTTTGCCGTTGATGGNGATATGCAAAGCCTCGCCTAGAGCAACATTGTTCCGGTTGGAATCACCGTTGGACTTGCTCACTTTGTTGGCCAGAACGTGACTCTTGCTCGACTTAATAAGATCAGAGACCGATTCATTTTTCAGATGGATGCACCAAGCGCTTCCATCTGAAACGATNGGGCTCTCGTAATAGACAGGGTTCGGTGTTGTNCGTGATNTCTCGNTTGTAGGTTAAGCTACATCACGGCACCGACCTGCCACGGCACGAATTCGTTGTCGCCATATCCCAAGGCCTCAGACTTGCTTGGTTTGCCTGAGGCAACNTCGAGAATGTATTCGAANATTTCGGTTGCTTTGTCCTCAAGCGATACGCCATCCAGGACATCACCAGCGTTGATGTCNATATCTTCGGTCATGCGGTGATACATGTCGGAGTTGGTGGCAAGTTTGATCGAGGGTGACGGCTTGCAGCCGTAGGCTGATCCGCGTCCTGTCGTGAAGGTGACGACGTTGCAACCGCCGGCGACCTGGCCGGTCACTGACACGGGATCGTATCCTGGTGTGTCCATGAAGCAGAAGCCCTTGGCATCAANCTGCTCTGCGTAACGATAGACGCCGCGCAGGGTTGTGGACCCGCCCTTAGCTGTTGCGCCGAGTGANTTCTCAAGAATTGTTGTTAAGCCGCCTGCTTTGTTGCCGGGTGATGGATTGTTGTCCATTGAGCCATTGTTCTTGGCCGTGTAGTCCTGCCACCATTCAATAATATCAACGAGCTTTCGGCCAATCTCNGGCGTTGCTGCGCGACGTGTCAGGAGATGTTCTGCGCCGTAAATCTCAGGTGTTTCACCCAGGACAGCTGTACCACCATGATGGACGAGTCTGTCAGCAGCCAGGCCCAATGCGGGGTTGGCGGTGATGCCGGAATACCCGTCCGATCCACCGCACTGCAGAGCTACCATGAGTTCTGAAGCCGGCACTGTTTCACGCTTCGCCTNGTTGGCCAGCGGCAGCATTTCTTTGATTCTATCAACGCCAGTCTGGATGGTCTTACGTGTGCCGCCAGTATCCTGGATGGTCATAGTGAAGANGTTCTCGCCCTCCTTGAGATTGTATTTCTCTTTCATTCGGGCAATTTGGAAGACTTCGCAACCGAGGCCGACGATCAGTGCGGCGGCGATATTTGGATGACCGGCCATGCCCCACTGGGTGCGCTCCAGGAATTCGAACCCGGCGCTGTTCGTTGCCATCCCGCAGCCGGTTCCATGGACCATGGCGACTANGCCGTCGACGTTGGGATAGTCGTCCAGTANCCCTGAGCGATTGACTTCATCAGCCATGAAGCGCGCGACNGATGCGGAACAATTTACGCTTGTGAGAATTGCGATGTAGTTGCGGGTGCCAACCTTGCCATTGTTGCGCCGGTAACCCTGGAATGTCGCGCGCTGCTCAACGGGCAGAATGACTTCCTCTTTGGCTCCTTCTGCGTAGGCATAGTCACGATCGAATTCGGCGTAGGCACAGTTATGTGTATGAACGTGCTGGCCTGGCTCAATGTCTTCACTGGCAAAGCCAATGATCTGCCCGAATTTNAGGATTGGCTGATCTTTCTCAATCTTCGTCACAGCCATCTTGTGGCCTTTCAGAACGCGNCCAGNGGCTTCGATGCCATATGCGGGGGCGCCGGGCATTAGTCCNTCAACGGCAACAATGATATTGTCGTCGTTGTGCAAGCGCATGGTGCGGNGATCTTTAGCGGGTTTATCNTGCATCNGTTTTCCTCGCCTGTGTTGGTTGGCAAGCCCTTGCCCGNTTATATCAGAAGCGATTGGTGCGGTTGGCTTAGCCTTGGTCAGATGAATTGATTTGCCTGTTGTGCTAGCAGGGATCAGGTCTTAACGAAAGCCAGTATGCAAGAAGGCCTTAGTTGATCGGATCTCTGAANTGTTGCGAGACAAGCTCTTCATATTGGANGTTGACNTTCGAGACCCTGCCTATCCGGACGAGGTGTTTTATTGNTGGCATTGTGCGCTGNTGGAAGGGTTGCTGCNCTGTTACCCGAAGATGGCAAGCCAGTTGGATGTCGAAAGGATAGNTTGGCCCCGCCCGCGCCAAGCGGTGATTGATCTGATTGGTTCAGACAATCAGTCNGTACCCGTTCTGGTTCTTGCTGATGATGCACCCGTGGGCCTTGAAANCGGTATATTTCGTGGCCGCAGATTTATAGATNACAANGATGCGATNCTGAATGCCTTNTCAGTGCGGTATGGAATCGCCTCACCACATCCCTGACTGTCGACGAATGCTTTGCGTCACCACTCTTCGAGCTGAGGTATTTCATTGCCCAGCAGTTCTGGATCAACGTNTACCTGGAGATCGGCGTAATGCGCGTCTGCCTCCTCTGCAAAGAGACTTGAGGCGACACTCACGGATAAGCGCTCGGCACCTTCGCTTACGGCTGGAATGTCATTGGCAAGATTGCCCAGTGACAACATAGCTGCATGATTGAAACAGTGGATGTGCTCGATGGCTAATGCNNTCTNNNCCTCNGNATCGCGCGCTTGAAATTCAAACCCTTTGCCGAGATAGGGAAAGTTGAGGAGCTCTTGTGCGCGACCTTCTGCGGTCAATGTNTCATGCCAAGTGGCTACATTTGCANCGATGCNATCGAGGAACGGCGCNNTGGNNATGTCTATCTTGAAGCCGGTTCCAAGAACGATNGTGTCTGCTCTGAACAATCCAGCTGTTGTGTTTAGTTCAATGCCATCTCCATCGTCGTCAATTTCTTGAACTTCCGCACCGAGTACAAGTTTGAAATTGTCGTGACGGCTTACGCGAAGAACGGTGTCTCTTGGTGGCGGGACGCCNTGCGAGGAGATGTATCTGAAAATTTCAAACCGCTGTTTGTCTGGCAGTGCAGAGAAACCCTGCGAGAAACCAGGGTAGACAATCTGCTTTGCCTTATTGATGCGGGGGATCTTAGTGGCTCTTCCCAGTAACGTGACCTGTTCTGCTCCCGCTTCCAGAGCCTCGGCTGCGTAATCAAATGCGGATGCAGCCAGACCTATGACGATAACGCGCTTACCCTCAAATTGTTCCGGCGTGGGCGCATCGGATGTGTGGAAAGCCTGCTTGCCTATGTAGTTTGCGAATTGATCTGGAATGCGCGGGGTCGCGAGCGCATCACGGCCGGTTGCCAGGACTACCCGTCTTACGCTTATCATCTCGCTTGTACCGGTCTTGGTGTCGGCGATCTCGGCTTGAATAGAATTCTCGCTCGGGCTCAGGCCTATCAAGGTTTTTCCGTTCTCAATACGCACATCGGTAACACGGCGATACCATTCCAAATATTCGGCCCATTGGGTTCTTGGAATGCGCCCAAGCTCATCCCAACCTGATCGGCCAAACTGAGCTTCGTACCAGGCGCGGAATGTTAGTTTCGGCAGACCGAGAGCCGGACCAGTCAGATGTTTTGGTGAGCGCAGAGTTTCCATGCGCGCGTAGGTTAACCACGGACCTTCTTGCCCAATCGGACTAGCATCGATGGTTCTTAGGTTGCGAATTCCGACGCGGCGAATTGCGACATTTGCCGCCAGCCCGCACATCCCGCCACCGACGATCAGGACGTCGAGCATTGGTCGGCCACTCGTATCCTCACGCTGGCTGACCCAATTGTTGGGCGGAAAGTTTAGATACTCAAAGTCCGTTGCGATGCGGGCTTCGAGCGTGCTCAATCCATTCATTGTTCTTTGCATTGCAATCGACCGAGACCGACCTGCTCGCTGAGCAGCGCAGGTGTTTCGATGGTGAAGCGAATGAAGAATAGACTATAGGGCAGATTGCGCGAGGTACAGTGTGCTGACGCGAGTAAGAGCCGCCTCGGCCATTGTGGCGCACTGCGCTGGCCTGCTAAGACAAGAAGCAAGTTTCGTGATGGTCGACAACGCTAATTGTTGCTGAGAACTTGATCCCGCCAACTCTTATCTGCGCGTCTGATGCGACGTATGCGTTGCCGCGTTCGGCTGCGTCGGACCTTTCGAACGCGTGCCGGGCTTTCCGTTGCTTCGTCTCTTTTCTGGGTGACTGGTGCGGACGGTTTGAAAACTCGTGCTGGCTCAGTCGTGTCCCGTAGCACAACGACTGTCAGAGGTTTGGAATCGGTTACCGGGGGTGCCTCGAACGGCTTAGCTGCAGGGTTCGCTGTAGCGCCGCTTGCAAGAAACGGCAGTAGCACCAAGCCAAACATCATTTTGGTGGAATTCTTGTACCAGCTGCCCATGTTTCCTCNCGATTGCCCGAATCAATCAGATTCTGCCTATTTTCGGTGTGCTCTCGAGGCGTTAAGTTTCCGTNAACTCATGGTTTTGAACTAGGTCCATCAAACGAATCAGNGGACCTTTGNTTATCACGCTATAGAGCAAAGGTGCATCAGCACAATGAGTAAATGGCAAATTGGTGATGTGTCNGTCACAAAGATTGTGGAACTGGAGACCACTGGCGGGAGTCGATTCATTCTGCCGCAGGCAACCCGTGAGGCGATTCAACCGATCTCATGGCTTTGCCCTCATTTCGCCGATCAAGATGGNCGACTGAAGATGAGTATTCATGCGCTTGTTATNGAGGTTGGAGATCAGCGGATCGTTGTTGATACATGCCTTGGCAACGACAAGCAGCACCGCCTTATCCCGNCTTGGAATGATCGACAGGGGCGCTTTCTCAAAGATCTAGAGGAGGCAGGTTTTCCTCGTGAAAGCATCGATGTTGTACTTTGCACGCACCTGCATGTCGATCATGTGGGCTGGAACACGATGCTCGAAGNTGGCCGATGGGTTCCGACTTTCCCGAATGCCCAGTACTTGTTCGGCCGGATCGAGTATGAGCATTGGAGTAGACAGACAGATCGAGCGGACATGATCCATATTTTCNATGATAGCGTCACGCCGATCCTTGATAATGGCTTGGCGAAACTGGTCNAACTGGATCATGAGATCTGTTCGGAGATTCGCCTTATNCCGAGTGTCGGTCACTCGCCTGGACATACGAGTGTTATGATCGAGTCGCGCGGCGAACGCGCTATGATAACCGGCGATTTCGCACACCACCCTTGCCAGATGGCGCATCCCGAATGGTCATCGACGGCGGATTATGATCCGGAGCAAGCCGAAGCGACACGGCGGCAGATACTCGGTGAATTGGCAGGCGAGCCGGTATTGATGATTGGTACACATTTTTCAGGGCCAACCGCCGGACATGTAGTTCGCGACGGCGATGCGTTTCGCCTGGATGTTTGATCTTGGATGCGCAGCGCTCGTTGCGTACTCTCAGACGTCAAAGAACACGGTTTCTTTGTCACCCTGAAGATGAATATCGAAGCGATAAGTTTGAGACCTTGAAGTCTCGTCCAAGTGCGCTACCAACGTGTGTTGCCGCTCTATTGGTACGCTTTTGAGTAACTCATCCTGTTCATTTGATTGTGCTTCGTCAGCGAAGTAGATCCGCGTAAAAGCATGTGAAAGCATCCCGCGTGTGAAGACGACGACATTGATGTGAGGTGCCTGTCGGCCGTCTACCGAGCCTGGTTTCACTGTTGTGAACCTGAATGAGCTATCCTCTTCTGTGCCGGTGCCAAAACGGCCGAATCCTTTGAAGGCCGAGTTTGAAGGTCTTGGATCGTTCGGATGGCCAAACCGTCCCTGGCTGTCGGCCTGCCAGATTTCGATCATCGCGTCAGAGACTAACTGCCCTTCACCGTCGTAAACTTGGCCAACGATCTCTATTCGTGTGCCTCCTTCATCCGGACTACCTGCTAACAGGTTTCCCTCAGCCAGGCTNGCGAAGTCATANCCGTATTGGCCGGGCGTCAGTCCGTAGGCGAAGAACGGGCCAATCGTNTGCGATGGAGTTTGNTTCGAGCTCATTCCTCAGGTCTCCATCGGCGTTGAGTNACGGCCACGAAGTACGATGTCGAAATTGTATCCGAGTGCGAATCCTTCTTGCGTCGCGTCGAGCGAAAAGTNTGCTATCAGGCGGTCACGTGCCTCTTCTGGTGTTGATANAAAAAATAGGATCAAGGTCCAGCAANGGATCGCCCGGAAAATAGAATTGNGTGATCAGTCGGNTCGCAAAAGTTGGCCCGAACAAAGACAGGTGAATGTGGGCTGGCCGCCATGCGTTCGTATNATTGCCCCATGGNTAAGCCCCCGGCTTGACNGTCGTGAACTGGTATTTCCCGTTCTCGTCCGTCNCACAACGACCACCACCGAAGAAGTTTGGATCGATTGGTGCATCGTGCTGGTCAGCAGAATGGATGTAGCGCCCTGCAGAATTTGCCTGCCAGATCTCAATAAGGGTATCAGGGATCGGCTTGCCACCTTCGTCTCTGACGATGCCTTCAACGATGATACGTTCGCCGAGCGGCTCACCAGATTTTGCACCATTTCGGGTTAGGTCGGTATCGAGTTCGCCAAGGCTATCGTGCCCGTAAACCGGCCCTGTGAGTTCCGACAGAGTGGCCGTGATTGGAATGAGAGGCTTTGTCGGTCCGCGCAGTTTGGTCGATTTATATCCTTCTGAGATATAGGCTGGATGCGAGGACCAATCCCGTTTGCCGATTTGCTCTGTCACGATAACTGCTTTCTCAATTTTGAAGTCGTCATTCAGAGATGGTTANATCATTCGGTATGGCTTCTTTCGAGCGAAATGGCTCAAGAACACGCCAGTGTATAAATGTCTTTGACTTGATCCGGTAAAGAGTAGTTGGACCACGTGCTCCCTCCGTCCTTTGTGCCGTAGATCTCTCCATTGTAGCGCGCAGCCAGATAAGCCTGGTTCGGATCACTGTTATGCAGGGCAATGGACATGATCGTGCCGTGGACCTCCACCTTGTCGAAGCGCTGCCAAGTTTCGCCTGCGTCGGTACTCTTATAGATACCGCCATCATGGCTCGCAGCGGCGACGCTCAGAGCTGAGTAGAGTGTAGCTGGATCGCTGGGTGCTGCCTTGACATCGCGGCCGTACGTCGTNGGTGAGAATTTTCCAATTTCCATGTCTCGCCAAGTCTGCCCTTTGTCACTCGAGCGAAACAGGCCCATGCGGCAGGCTAGAANCAGATCGTCTGGTCGCTCTGTGCAGAGCGTTATGGCATGGCCGTCCAGCATTCCTTCGGAATACGTATCTGACACAATCTGACTCTTAAGGTGCTCTTGTTCAGATAACTCAATAAGATGAGCGCTTCGATCGGCCCATGTTTGCCCGTTATCGCTGGAATACATGACACCGTTGACCTCGAGAGCGGCTGCAATCTCATTACCCCTCTCAGGATGCTGGACCATCCGCATGACGCGAGGCTCAAAAATGACCTTGCAGTGTTCTGGAATCTCAGGTGTCGGCAGTTGGACCCAGGATTTTCCGCAGTCATCGCTGCGATAGATGTCGATCGGGGAGGCGCCAGCAAAAATGCAGTTTGCGTCGCGATGATCGATCAGAAAGCTCCAGATTTGATGGTCTTTATCAGGGAAATNAGAACGCTCAAAGGTAGCTCCGCTGTCAGAACTTCTCCAGACGCCGCTCTGGGTCCCGGCGAGAACGACGCCTTCTACGGTGGGATGAGCTAGGATGCTAAAAGTNTCAAGCTCGGCCAATACGTGTTGCCATTCACCTTCCGGCAATGCACGGCGGAAGACGCCGAACTTTCCATCTTCATCTGGTCTTCCGACATATCCTGCAACGCCCGCAAACAAATATGACTGATCTGGCATCCGAGTTGACCTTGGTTTCGATTGGCAAAATTCAATTCTGCCAACATNTTGGCAGCTCGCNGGAGAAGAACCAAGCGCGCNTTGTGNGTCTGTCTACACAAGTGACAATTGCGAACCCTCACTCGCTAAACTGCGAATCTTTCCTTAAANAATAGCTGCTCTGATGGTAGTGNTTTCGATCAAACGTCTTTACGGACTGCGCATGGCAACGATTGTCTGCATNAATGGTGACTTGGGTAGTGGGAAAAGCTCCGCTATCAGTAAGCTTTCAGAACGGCTCAGCTGGAGGGTCTTCTCAACCGGGGCTGCTCAGAGGCAGCTTGCGCGCGAGATGGGNATAACGACGCTCGAACTCAATAAGATTTCCGAGTCCGATCGCTCGATCGATGACAAGATTGACTCGGTTTTTGCTGATCTCGCGAAGAGCGAGGAAGACCTGATCGTCGACTCTCGAATGGCCTGGCACTTTCTGCCAACCGGCAAGAAAATCCGTTTGGTTTGCCACCCGTCGACTTCTGGTCGCAGGGTCTATTACGACACTGATAGGTCAGCAGAAAAATACGATACGGTCGAAGCGGCTACGGCTGATGTTCAGTTTCGACGAGCNAGTGAGAAGCTGCGCTTCAAGACTTTCTATGATGTTGATGTCGAGTACCTGCAAAATTACGACGCTGTTATTCAGACTGATCTCCACGTCCTCGGCGACGTGGTCGATAAGATCCAGGCCGTCATTAATGGCCAGCCGCGTGACACGGTGTTGAATCTCTCACCGCGTTTGATTTTCCCAACTGAGCTCGAGGTTGCTGCCAGTTCTCCGACTGCCAATGACTTGGAGATCGAGGTTATCTACGCCAGAGATTGCTTTTTTGTTGTGCGCGGTCACCAGCAACTCGCTGCTGCGATCAGGACACAACAGTCCTGGATAGAGGCGCGACTAAGTTCTGACGAAGCAGCAGCTGCGAAGGTTGTGCAAGGGATAGACAGCTATATCTTCTCCAGCTGGCNAGCAGGGCTCGACTTCGANTTTCCGTTCCTGCCAGACTGAGGACGGACTAGGTGTTAGAGCGTCTTGGACGTCAAACTTTATTGGTCCATAGCTCCTGTGCAGCAGTGATGTCTTTTGCANTATCCCATGCCTGCGAAGCAATGCGCCNCTCTCCAGCTTCTTTGATTAAGAGAAATGCCTCGATGTTGAAGCTGACTTTCTCTGTGTTTTCCGTTAGCTCGCATACGGCTATGGCGACTTCGACGTTGCCAAAGACTTCGATGCGCCGTCCAAGCATGCGTTCCTTCAAGTTTGGAAGTGAACTCTTTGATAAGCCCTGCATTCTTTCCACGAATTGGCCGACTGACTGGGACTGAGCGGGGCGCGCTGATGCGAACAATTGTGCCCCTTCGACGAAATCAGCGGCAAAGCCTGACCAGTCGCCGTCTTGACTCTCATNCCAGGACAGGGCTTCAAACTGGCCTTCGATCAATGCTTCGATGGCTTTGTGATCATCCATTGCAGTTCATCCTGCGTGACGCGAACGANTGGNCCTNTATCCAATGGATCACCGGAGAGCTGTGTCGCGGTAATCAGATCACCTCATCACCACGGTCGTCGGTTTCACCAAACCGTTTTAGGACAGCGGGCCGGGTTCCCTCGTAAACCTTGTCCAAACCNGCAGAGATTTTCTCGTTCTCGCGTTCGAAGAGACTGTTGCCTTGCATATCACCATCGACGATGAATGGTCCGAAGTTTTCGACTTTAATGACCCACATGGCCTGGGCGAGGCCAAGCTCATCGCGCCAGTGAACATTCTCAACTTTTGTGACGCCTCGACCGAGAAGGGCGCCGGTGCCGTAGCCGACCGTCGTTAGATAGACCGCGCCATGAGGAACAAAGTGCTTTTTGTAATCCTCAGAACTCATGCCACCCTTGCCGAGTATCAGCTTAGATTGGGATTTCTCCAGCCATTGGCCGATCCACTTTGAGAAGCGAAAGGAAGCGGTNGCAGTCACGGCACCCATATTGTATTCGCCGGNCTCTGTNATGGTTGCTGCCGGTGAACAGTGAAANTTNGCGGCGCTTGCTGAATCGAGCTCGGGCGGTAGCGGGTTTCCTTCNTCAATAACACGCTTGTAAACGCCTTCACGGGCTGTATAGACAGTGCCATCGAGATAAACGACGTCGCCAATGTTGAGTTCTTCAAGGGCTTCTCGACTCGGTTCTGTAGATAGCCGGACCTGCTTGAATTTCTCTGATGATGCCACCTGGCGAGCTCCTTAAAATGTGTCTCTCTGATATTCAGATTAAATGATCTTGGCCGACAAATCCAAGCCCATTAAGGTGCCNCTCGCAACTCCCCCGCACTGGCAAGCAGATCGCCATCGGAAGAAACAAGGAATANACTATGCGGCTCAGCGACTACAAGGTCCTGACATTTGATGTCTACGGTACATTGATTGATTGGGAAACCGGGATGGTGAATGGATTGAAGCCATTGACTGACCGTGTCGGTCAAAGTTTATCCCGTGATCAGGTGCTGGAGGCACANGCCTACCACGAGTCCNCGACGCAACGTCAAACTCCAGCCAAGNGCTACTCTGAGCTCCTGGCAGTTGTTTACAAAAGGATTGCTGAGGAATGGGGCATCTCGGTCGGCTGGGACGAGTGTGAGGTCTATGGTCAGTCAGTTGCGAACTGGCCTGCATTTCCGGATAGCGCCGAGGCTCTGAAGTATCTCAAGCAGCACTACAAGCTGGTTGTGTTGTCTAATGTCGATAACACAAGCTTTGCNTTTTCCAATGCGAAGCTCGAGGTTGATTTTGATGCTGTTTATACAGCCGGTGACGTTGGTTCGTATAAGCCATCGCCCCGCAACTTCGAATACATGATNAANAANNTNAAACGNTTGGGCTTGGAGAAATCAGATATNCTGCATACCGCTGAAAGCATGTTTCATGATCATGCTCCTGCGAACGAGTTCGGGTTAGCCAATTGCTGGATTTATCGCCGTCATGACCAGGAAGGGTTCGGCGCTACGATGAACCCAGGCGATATGCCGAAGTACGATTTTCAATTTAATAGCATGGCCGATATGGCAAGAGCGCACAAAGCCGAGATCGCTGCCAGCTAAACGCGGAGGATCGTCTCCGGAAAGGAAAAACAATGTCAGATGCAGTCACCTATACGTGCGATAACCACATAGCCGTCATTACGATGAACAAGGCTGATCGCATGAACCGCCTTGATCCCGAGATTGTTGATGGTCTCAATCAGTGCTGGAAGCGGTTTATGGCCGATGATGATGCGCGTGTCGCTGTATTGACTGGCTCCGGCGAAAAGGCATTCTCAGCTGGTGCGGATCTCAAGAATGTGCCGCACGATCTTTATCGCGCGATCCCATCCATCGGTGTGCCGGTGGACAAGCCCGTAATCGGTGCGGTTGCAGGCTGGTGCATTGGTGGAGGCATGGTGCTGACAACGATGTGCGATATACTTATCTGCGCTGATAATACGACGTTCTCCTATCCGGAAGTGAAGATTGCGTTTTCAGGCGGCCTGATATCCAATCTCGCGAGCAGGATTCCGCATAAGCTGGCGATGGAACTGTTGCTAGTTGGTGATAACATGAGCGTCCAGCGCGCCTATGAAGTTGGTTATGTGAACAAGATTGTTCCTGTAGCAGAGCTCATGCCGACAGCGATGGAGTGGGCGGGAAAAATTGCGGATACTGCGCCGATGCCATCGCGCATGCTGAAACGGTTTGTTCTAGATACAATGCCGAAGGGACCGACCGAGCAGGCGGCCATTGCGCGGGTTCAAGTTGAAGCTATCAATGATAGTAGCGACTGGGTCGAAGGCCAGGCTGCCTTCGCAGAGAAGCGTAAGCCAAACTATCACGGTCGTTAGACTTGGCTACTGTTTGGCAGCGAGCGGGGACTGAAGTCAGTCCCACTCCGCTGATCACCACCCCATTGAACGGCTCATGCGGCGCGGGTCGGCGCCACCTTCCATAATACCTGTAGAGTGGTCTTTCGTAATCGCGCAGACTCCAGCGGTTTTATATGACATGTCGTCCAGGCGCTCGATTTTGTGACCGAGCTCAGACAGTGCATCTGAAGTCTTTTCGTCGATCCTGCCTTCGACAGTTAAACGACCCGCGTAGGCTGTATGCGGCTCGAAAGAGTCGGGTTGACTATGGGTCATGAAGCGAGGTGCTTCAATGGCATCCTGGATCGGCATATCAAACTGTGCGGCATTTATTAGAACCTGCAACATCGCCTGACACTGTGTGTCGCCACCTGGCGTACCAAACGGCATAACCCATTTCCCATCCTTGATCGCAAGCGCTGGGTTCGGCGTCAATCTTGGGCGTTTGCCTGGAGCGACCGCGGAGGCGTGTCCACGTACCGCCCAGCTTTGCATGCCGCGCGAAGAGGGGCAGAACCCTGTTCCCGGAATAACAGGCGTATCCCAAGATACGTCACTCGGCGTGGCAGAGAAGATGTTGCCCTGCTTATCGATGACACAGCAATAAGAAGTGTCGGCAGGTGGCGGCGGACTTTCGGTTGATGTTGGATAGTTGGTCGACGTTGTTGAAGCAGAACCAAGTGAGACGTTGCCTGGTGGTGGCAGCTCGGCAAAGGCGTGCCCTGGATCAATTAAAGCGCGTCGTTTTTCGACGTATGTGTCGCTGAGCAGCTGATCGAGTGGTACATCGACGAAACGTGGATCGCCGTAATATTGCTCACGGTCTGCAAATGACAGCTTGATTGCTTCGGCAAGCGTGTGAATGTACTCAACACTGTTGTGGCCCATCTTCGGCAAATCATAACCTTCGACGAGACTGAGCATCTGTTGAAGGACAGGGCCCTGGCACCAAGGCCCGCACGTATAAACGTCGATTCCATGATAGGACCTTCGGACCGGTTCCTCGATGACTGACGAGAATTCAGCGAGATCCTCGCGGGTGAGCCAGCCATCATTTTGAGCATGGAAGTCTGCCATCATGCCGGCGAGGTCACCGAGATAAAATGCATCTCGTGCTGCTTTCAGTCCTTCGCTACGCCCCTTGCCAGCGGCAGCTTTCTCTTCGTCGGCCATGAATTGAATAGAACGTGCCAGATCTGTTTGGACAAAGTTTTCGCCAACCTCTGGCACGCGGTCATTTGGCAAGTAGATTGGTGCGCTGGATGGAA
>NZGY01000091.1 GCA_002689605.1 Filomicrobium sp. | reverse complement strand
ATGGCGTATCACTCCTCTCAAGGGAACTGGCGGGCTCTCACCAGCCAGGATACGCCGCCTTCAGCGATTCACACCGTCACCAAGTTTTGCGGATTGCTCCACTCGCTNCCGGCCAAACATCTTTCCATTTTGGCGATACGAGGTACCAGGCCCACTGCGTGCCCAAATGACCAGCTGTCATACCTGTTGTCGGCATGGCGTCGATGCGCTGCTTCAACAGAACCTTGTCAGATGACAATGGTGCAAGAACGACGCCTGGTCTGCACGCTGTGCCATTGTTGATGACGTTCTCGACTTCGCTGTTGTCGTCGATTTCGTCTTCGTCCAGAACACCGTCGCCATCCACGTTCTTCGGCTGTCCATAGTAGTCGAAGCAGTTGTTGTGTGAGGGCGCATCATACAGATAACGGCTGGAGGTATTACGCTCCTTGATGCATGTGAACTTGTCACCGAAGTCAGTCAGATTTACCGGATCAGTGGTTTTCTGCTGCTGAGTTTCGGTCACCGTCTGCATCGAGCACTCGGTAACTTTCTTCTTCATTTTCTTAGTCACCCACTTCTGCTTCTTCTTGTTCCACTTTTGATAAGTGATGACTTTCGTCTTCTTTTCACAGACTTCGCGCTCAACTTCGACATCGACGTTCTCGACCAGGTACTTCCCCGCGTCGGGACCGGCGACCGAATTAAAGTAGGCACTACCAACGTTGACGTAGTACGAGAAAGGCGCGAGGCCGACCCGTGACGTGTACTCTGATTGATCTTGCCAAATGACGATATCAATCAGATCCTTCGCAGCAGCTTTCAAGTCTGTCATCTTGCTGCCGCCCATCGAGCCGGTTCTATCCAGCATCATGGCAACTTCAATGTGANACCCAGCATTTCCGCCAGCAGCAAGCTCAGCCTTTGCTGTTATCTTAACTGGCAGGGAATCGATCCCGACAGTGTTCAGAAACGGCGTTTGTACAGTTGCATTGGTTGTCCCAATCACCTGGTTGTTCTCGACTCGGAAGCTTGTATTGTCCAGCTTCAGACCGTCCGACTTATTTTTCGCGTAGTACTGATTGGCTGCCGCGACCGCATCAGCGTTTGTTTTGCCGGCCAACTGCAGAATGCGACCACCTGCCAGAACGGCAGTATCCATTGCGTTCTGTGTCTTACTGTTTGCAGAAGCCCAACGACCGTAGTCAACGGCACCACCAATGAGCGCCACAGAAGCGGTGAGCATCATAGCAGACGTTATTGCTATTNAGCCTCATCGATCCTGCCTGAACCGCTGGACTGCCTCGCCCAACGCTTTCTTGTTTCTATTTTTCCACGACATCACATGCCTCTTTCTAATCGTGTGCGCGGAAAAATTACGACCTAACCACCTGGCTCTGTTCGGCTCTGATGTTGAGCAGACTAGTACTGGCCTGCTCCCTCATTGCCGAACAGCACAATGATTCTTCTTACATTTGTGACTAGTGTCAGTAGCCCGCTATTTGCGGATCATATCTCTGTCTTCCAGCGCGCTCGTTATTTCATCGAGTATCACTGGATCGTCGATAGTTGCTGGCATTTTCCAATTCTCACCATCAGCGATGGCGCGCATTGTGCCGCGAAGTATCTTGCCCGAACGGGTCTTGGGAAGCCGTCCGACTGTCATGACGTTCTTGAAGGCGGCAACCGGTCCAATTTCTTCGCGGACCAACTTGACCACCTCGCTCTCGACTTCATCGGTTGGCCGATTAACGCCAGAGTTCAAGACGATGAAGCCCGCCGGAAGCTGGCCCTTCAACTGGTCCTGGACACCGATCACTGCACATTCAGCCACATCTTTGTGCTGAGCAACGACCTCTTCCATTTGTCCCGTGGACAGTCGGTGCCCAGCAACATTGATGACATCATCAGTCCGTGCCATCACGTGAGCGTAGCCGTCGGCATCCTTATAGCCGGCGTCTGACGTCGTGTAGTAACCGGGCAACTCAGTAAGATAGCTGTTGCGGAAGCGTTCACTCGCATTCCACAGCGTCGGCAGACAACAGGGCGGGAGCGGGAGTTTCACTGCCAAAGTACCCGTTTCGCCAGGCGGCACCGGCTGCGCATTTTCGTCGAGAACTTGAAGATCGAAGCCCGGCATCGGAACTGTTGGTGAACCATGCTTGATTGGCATCCGACCGAGCCCAATAGGGTTCGAACAGATAGGCCAGCCGGTCTCGGTCTGCCACCAGTGATCAATAATGGGAATATCGAGCATATCTTCTGCCCACTGCAGGGTGTCAGGGTCCGCCCGCTCGCCAGCCAGNAATAGCGCCCGCCACTCGCTGAGGTCGTATTCGGCGATCAACTTACCCTCGGGGTCCTCCTTCTTAATGGCTCGGAAAGCCGTGGGCGCGGTGAACATCGTCGAGACCTTGTGCTCTGCGATCACGCGCCAGAACGCACCGGCATCCGGCGTACCAACAGGCTTGCCTTCATACATGACGGTCGTGCAGCCTTGCAGAAGCGGAGCGTAGACAATGTAAGAATGCCCAACGACCCAGCCGACATCAGAAGCCGCCCAGTACACCTCGCCCGGGTGAGCGTTGTAGATGTTCTTCATGCTCCACTTGAGCGCAACCATGTGGCCACCGTTGTCGCGCACGACGCCCTTAGGCTGGCCAGTAGTTCCCGACGTATAGAGGATATAGAGAGGATCCGTTGCCGCCACAGACGTGCAACCCGCCTTGCGTCCTTGGCTTTTGGCTTGTGTGACTGCGGCGCCCCAATCANAGTCCCGCCCTTGGACCATCTTGGCCTCTGCCTGCTCGCGCTGCAGGATCAAAGTATTGGTCGGCTTATGCTGGGACAGCTCAATCGCCTGATCGAGGAGCGGCTTATACTCAACGATACGGCCGGGCTCGATCCCGCAGGAAGCGGCAAGAATAATCTTCGGCGTGGCATCATCAATCCGGGTGGCCAACTCAGAGGCAGCAAAGCCGCCGAACACAACGGAGTGGATGGCTCCGATGCGTGCGCATGCCAGCATCGCGATTGTGGCCTCAGGCACCATCGGCATGTAGATGATGACGCGGTCGCCTTTCTCGACGCTGAGGTCCTTTAAGACGCCAGCGAGCGTTGCGACTTCATCAGTCAGTTCAGAATACGTGTATGTTTTCTTGGTGTTCGTTACAGGGCTATCATAGATCAGGGCTGGCTGATCGCCCCGACCAGCCTCAACATGGCGATCAAGACAGTTGTAGGCCGTATTACACTCAGCGCCTGCAAACCAGCGGCCGTATTCACCCATATACGGATCGAAAACCCGATCCCAGAGCTTGTACCAGGCAATATCTTGCGCACCAGTTGCCCAAAACTCTTCTGGGTTGGATTTCCAGCTGGCGTAGATTTCATGGTACCTGGTCATTCGGTGATCTCCGATCGGCAGAAGATGTCAATAATAGAGCAATTGCTATTCTGGGCGGCAGCATAACCATTGGGGTGTTTTCGCGAAATTGAAATGAGACGCAAGTGCTCCATTCATGAGTAAAAACAGGCACCTGCTTCTTGACACGATAACCAGCAAGATCGTCGCCGCAAACCGAGCTACGCAATAGGTCTTTGGTCTATCACTGGGCAAGCGGCGACTTCGGGCACCATCTCATCAGAGCAATAAAAAAGCCCGCTAGACACTAGCGGGCTTTGAGGGGCTGTCTCAGCTGAGAGAAACCCGGTCGGCTTGACAACCGACTATGTGCGCAAATTCGTCGCTGCAGACCGTCCCTGACGATCTTCTTCAATGTCGTAGCTCAGCTTGTCGCCCTCATTGGGCGGGGCAAGACCGGAACGCTCGACAGCGCTGATGTGGAAGAAGACGTCCTTGCCACCATCATCGGGCTGGATAAATCCATACCCTTTGGTTGTGTTAAAAAATTTCACAGTTCCGCTCGGCATATCTCAACTCCTATCGCCTTTGGATTAGTATTTGTTTTGTTTTTGGCAGGTCCGCTTTGATCATCAAGGCTCGCCCGCAGCTCCCTAATTTCCATCTACTGCAACAACGCTCACAAAGAAACTAAAACGCTTCCAGCAGTTTGATCCGATCACTACCTTGCAAGGTGATTGTGACAGTTCGTTTGCAGCCTTTGACATAACGCTTCTATACAGCCCGAACGATTGCCGCAGGCTGGCTAGGCGAGAAGTAATCGACAGCTCCCGAGGCCCGCGCTGCACAGGGCATCCGGTAAAAGCGATCGATTGTTTACCATTGAGCATTGGTTGATTGTTTGTTCTATCGCAAAGACCGTTTAGCGACTCACGTGTGTCGCTTTACGACTTCAGTCAGCGTGAGCTTCTTGTCGGGCTTAATGCGTAGTCTCGGCATTCATCCTGCGTGCGCGGAATTCGCTTATGGCTTACTACTGTCGTATCGCTTGCGCGCACATCATATTTCGTCGTCTATCCTCCACCCCAAAGGACAATGGCGCGGAGAAACTCTGCTATCCGAATTTTTGTGGCGCCCTCTCAAAAAGTCAATGTTGTTGCGGCAATTGGGGCAGCCCGCGCCGCTATTCTCCAGGCCGGCTAGGACGGCTGAGAATGAAGGCCGCCACACACATGAGCACGCCAATCTGGATGGAGAGAACCAGCCAACCGACACCCAACAGGAAGCTCAGCCCCAAAACGGCAGCAAGCGCGAGCATGGCTTGTATCTTGGCCGTACGTGATATCGCCCCATGCTGCTGCCAGTCTTCAATCGCAGGTCCGAATGTGGGATGACTAACCAACCAATTATGTAGTCTGGGAGAGCTTTTCTGGAAGCCGTAGGCCGCCAACAACAGAAACGGCGTCTGGGCAGCAGCGGTAGGAATATGCCAATAACACCGAGTGCAAGACTTGCTCCGCCGGCGAGCCGCCAGATTTGACGGGAGAGATAACCTTGTCCGTCGCTCTGCATCTTCAATCCACCTAAGAGATATTGTTCGTGCCCGTGAGTGACATTGGACGGGACATGCTTTCATTGCCCCTCCTCGATCGCTTGCTCTTGGGCACCCTCAAGGCTTGCTGCGTAACATTCAAGTTGCCCAGAGCCTGGAGCTTAGATAGCTTCAACCTCCCAACAATATGAGAACGCAGTGCACGCAATGCCAGCCAATCCTTTCGAGCAAGGCCTTGGGAAGAACCCGGCCAACTTCCAACCACTTTCACCGTTGACGCAACTGGAGCGGGCGGCTGCCATTTATCCGGATCATCTCGCTATCATCCATGGCAAACTCAGGTGGAGCTATCGTGAGTTGTATGCACGCAGCCGACAGCTGGCTTCGTCGCTGGCGAACAAATCTGTCGGCATTAACGATACGGTATCCGTGATGCTGCCGAATACACCACCGATGATTGAGGCGCACTACGGTGTGCCAATGACCGGTGCTGTTCTTCATTCAATTAATACACGGCTGGACCCAGAGATCATTGCGTTTCAGCTGGATCACGCTGACACGAAAGTCGTGATTGTTGACCGCGAGTTCGCGGTTGTCATGGCAAAAGCACTTGAGATCGCAAAGGTCGATCCATTCGTAATTGACGTCAACGACACTGAGTTTCCGCAAGACAGCGGCGCGATTTCTGACAACGACTACGAAGTCTTTGTTCAACGTGGCGATCCCGATTTCCGATGGCGAATGCCAACTGATGAGTGGGATGCGATCACGCTGAATTACACCAGCGGAACCACCGGCAACCCAAAAGGTGTTGTCTACCATCACAGGGGTGCAGCGTTGATGTGCTATGCCAATGTGCTGGCAGGCGACCTTGGCAGGCACCCGGTCTACCTGTGGACGTTGCCGATGTTCCACTGCAACGGTTGGTGTTTCCCGTGGACACTCTCGGCAGTGGCCGGCACCCATGTTTGCCTGCGATGGGTCCGTGCAAAGGCCATCTTTGACAGCATGGCCGATCATGGCGTGACCCACTTGTGCGGGGCACCAATTGTTATGTCGACACTGCTCGGCGCGCCCGCGGAAGAAAAGCGGGAACTAGCCAACAAAGTTCAGTTCATTACGGCAGCCGCCCCACCACCAGAGGCGGTACTGGCATCTATGGCAGAGGCCGGCTTCAACGTGGTTCACGTCTACGGCCTTACTGAAACCTATGGCCCCTCCGTTGTGAATGAGTGGCACAATTCGTGGGATGACCTATCCAGCTCGGAACAAGCAGCCAAGAAGGCGCGCCAAGGTGTTCGCTACGCTGCGCTGGAAGGCCTCACAGTGATGGATCCTGAGACCATGGTTCCAGTCCCAGCCGACGGTGAAACCCTCGGCGAAGTGATGTTCCGCGGCAATATCGTCATGAAAGGTTATCTCAAGAATGAGGCTGCAACCGAAGAAGCATTTGCCGGCGGCTGGTTCCATTCGGGTGATCTCGGCGTGCTTTATCCCGATGGCTATATCCAGCTGAAGGATCGGTCCAAAGACATCATCATCTCCGGTGGTGAGAACATCTCGTCAATTGAAGTTGAGGATGTTCTGTACAAACATCCCGATGTTGCGCACTGCGCCGTTGTTGCAAAACCGGACGAGAAGTGGGGTGAGACCCCGATAGCTTACATTGAGCTCAAGCCAAGCAGCGAACTCACGAGTGAGGCTGT
The DNA here is from genome assembly GCA_002689605.1 of Filomicrobium sp. Taxonomy (GTDB): domain Bacteria; phylum Pseudomonadota; class Alphaproteobacteria; order Rhizobiales; family Hyphomicrobiaceae; genus Tectiglobus. Next base: position 34,078 of record NZGY01000091.1, on the reverse strand, counting down.
GATAGAGTTCTGCAAGGAGCATCTTGCAGCGTTTAAATGCCCGCGATTTGTTGAGTTTGGCGAGGTGCCGAAGACATCAACAGGAAAAATCCAAAAATTCAAGTTGCGCGAGATGGCAGCGCAAGCTTGATAGCCGGGCAAGCTCAGCCTTCCCGATCGCTCAAAGCATATTAGGATTATTCTGCAGGACTGCCTTGGGAGTTTCGATGTCTGGAGGAGTGCGCAGCGCAATCAATACCGCATGGGGGCCGGGCGATCGATTGTGCCCCGCACGGCGCAAACCATAATTTAATCGGCAATAGGGCTACCGGCAGAGCTTAGCGCAATGAATGCACACACCCTGTCGTAGAAATATTGCTGTTATCTCTCACTGCACTGCAGAGTGAACCATGCACCCGCGTGTACAGCGAGGTGATCTAATGCTCAGTTTGTCCTTCTTTGAGCTTGTTAATCGCGTCTTTTAATTTCAGCTTTTCTCGCTTGAGCTGTGACAGCTCTAGGTTGTCAATCGAGGGATGCGTTAGGGCTTCAGCGAGCTTTTGCTCTAGAACCCGGTGACGCTCTGAGAGTTCTGCGAGATGCGCCGATAGAGCCATCTGGACCTCCGTATCCAAGAGTCGTTGACGAGATGAGTGTGACAGAATGTCTANAGCTTGTCTAACGGCTTNGTTAACTAAATGAACCACCTGTTAANGATTTCCGATGCGTTACAAATTTTNGTTGCTGTTGTTTTAGCTTAGGATTTCCAAGTGGGCTCACGACGCAGCGGCTTTCCACCGCTCTTGGCTTGCGTCCCAGGGCGAATAGACCGATAGTTCAAGCGACTTAAGCGATTGTGATTGCCTGGCGCGTAAGCTCAGACGACATTGCACTCCGAGATCGGTTGGTGAACTTGCGAACGGAACACCGCAAGCTGGATGCAAAGATCCAGGAGCTCGAAATTAGCGAAGCACCAGATCAACTGAGCATCACCCGGTTGAAGAAGAAGAAGCTGGCGATCAAAGATGAAATCGCGTCGCTCGAGGACCGCCAGTTTCCCGATATCATTGCCTAAAATATAGACTTTTCGGTCTTATTCAGTGGTGTTTGAACTGAGCTGCTTGCACGGCATATCAGTTGTCGCTAAAAGCGCTTCTTTGCATTTTGCTCCCCGGTCCAGCCGTTGGTTTGATCGATCGGCCAAGGAGATACGTTGACGTGGCTGACGCGCGCATATCGATTATTATGGGAAGTCAATCTGATTGGCCGACCATGAAAGCGGCTGCAGCTATATGCGGAGAACTGCAAATCCCATCGGAAAGCTTGATTGTCTCGGCTCATCGCACACCGGACCGGTTAGTAGAATTTTCTAAGTCTGCTGCAGATCGCGGCATTCAAGTGGTTATTGCAGGCGCTGGTGGCGCTGCGCACTTGCCTGGCATGGTGGCCTCAATGACCATTCTGCCTGTGCTTGGCGTGCCAGTGAAAAGCAGTGCTTTGAGCGGACAAGACAGCCTCCTTTCCATTGTCCAGATGCCAGCGGGCGTTCCGGTTGGGACCCTAGCGATCGGCACAGCGGGCGCAACGAACGCCGGGCTACTCGCCGCGCAAATTCTNGCACTGAATGATGCCGACCTTGCTGAGAGACTGACAGGTTGGCGCCAAGCACGAACGANCGCAGTGGCAATGGAGCCCGTAGACGAGAGCTAAGCGAATTGTCCAATCGACCGAAATGTCTTGAACCCGGCAGCACGATCGGGATTTTGGGGGGCGGACAGCTCGGCCGCATGCTCAGTATGGCTGCAGCGCGGATTGGCATGCGATGCCANATCTATAGCGATGCCGAAACAAGCCCAGCGGGAGAAGTTTCTGCAAAGTCATTCACTGGTGACTACACCGATGCGGAGCGGCTTAAGGCATTTGCCGCCGACGTCGATGTGATCACTTATGAGTTCGAGAACGTTCCGGTTGAAACTGCCGAACTGTTGCAGCGCTTCANACCTGTCTACCCGCCACCAAAGGCACTTGAAGTCTCCCAAGACCGCCTGGAGGAAAAGTCTTTCATTCACGACCTAGGCATCTCTGTCGCGCCCTTTGCAGCCGTGGATGATGAAGGTTCGCTGCAANATGCGATTGAAGAAGTTGGTGTNCCTTCCATTCTCAAGACGCGACGGCTTGGTTATGATGGCAANGGTCAAGCGCGCCTNCGCGATCACTCGGATGCCAGGTCGGCTCACGCACAGCTTGGCAGCGTCCCATCTATCCTCGAAGGTATGATCAAGTTCGATGCCGAAATGTCGGTATTGCTCGTTCGCGGTGGCAGCAAAGACGTTGGCGCCGACGACGCCGTGGTTGCATACGATATCCCGCGGAACACGCATCGCGATGGCATTTTGCATCAATCGATTGTGCCTATGGACATGGNCGTCCCNCACCAACAATGCATCGAAATCGCTTCGAAGATTGCCGATGCGCTGGATTATGTCGGCGTGTTAGCAGTTGAAATGTTTTTGGTTCAAGACGGCGGTGAAGCGAAAGCCATCGTCAACGAAATTGCTCCGCGCGTGCACAATAGTGGTCATTGGACCATGGACGCCTGCCTTGTTGACCAGTTTGAGAACCACATGCGTGCGATTTGCGGATGGCCGCTCGGAGCTTCTACCCGGCACAATGACGTCGTCATGACGAACCTGATCGGCGATGATGNGAATCGCTGGCCCGAACTCGCACGGGCTGAAGATTACTGCCTGCATCTCTACGGAAAACACGAAGCGAGGGCTGGCCGCAAGATGGGCCACGTCAACCGACTATTGCCGCTGTCAGCCAAGCGCTAATGTACTGGTCAGGGACGTGGGGCGCGTGCGCTTCTCTGGGCTCACACACAGCTACATTCTAATAGAAGCGATCCACTGGCGCATGTGATAGAAAGAGCCGTAGCCATAGTGATCGCTATGGCCCGCCCCCTCGAGTTTAACGAATTTCTTTGGCTTGCTTGCAGCTTCAAAAAGTTGCCGCACCAGCTCGATGGCTATCACAAAGTCATTGGTGCCGTGGACAATAAGCAATGGGGCGTTCACCTGCGTGATGACACTCAGCGAGTCGTAGTGATCCGCTATCGCCAGCCTGACTGGAAGATATGGGTAGATCCGNGCGCCAACATCAGCCAGCGAGGTATNGGGAGCATCCAAGATGATGCCACTCACATCCTGCTGTTTGGCGACTTGGACAGCCACTCCGGAACCGAGTGATTCACCGTACAAGACGATATCTTCGGCATAGACGTTTTCTGCCATGAGATATGCATAGGCAGCCAGTGCATCAGCAATATTATTTGTTTCTGTTGGCGAGCCGGTCGAACCACTATAGCCGCGGTAGCTCATCATAAAGATGCCATAGCCTGCCTGCTGGAAGAGCATGACCCGCTCCGCTCTGGCAGCTAGATTTCCAGCGTTTCCGTGGAAATATAGAAGTGTCGGCTGACCATCTTGGGCCCTGGCGTACCAAGCTATAACGTTTACGCCTNGTGGGCGCTGAAGAACCACTTCCTCAACGCCCTTCAGTCCGATTGCTGCCGGGGCAATGCGCTCGGGATCAGGATGGTAAATCAGGTTGCGCTGCAACATCCATACTGCAAGCAAAGCGGCAACAATNACCGCTCCGATAATCAGCANTCCCCCNAAAAGCATCCGCATTCACCGCTTCCCGACTGTGTCGTATCACCACTAGCCAAATTTCCGGCAGACGACCANAGTTAGGTGTTTTTTTGTTCAGTGGACAGGCCATCCTGGCACAACAGGATGGGCCCGTGTCCTCGATACGACTGCGTTGAAGGACGTTGAACTGTCATGCATTGGGGCTCGAAAGCNTTTGTATTTGTAGTTTTCTCGATCCTTGCGGCCTCATTCTGGGCCACAACCGCGATGCTCTACATCGAGTTNGCAGGCGAGACCGAGAAGAACGTCTTCAACGGCGCTTTGTGGTTTACGCTGCTCACGCACTACAGCGACTTGTTCATCTTTTTCCCGTTGTTCGGGACAGTCGCTCTGATCGCATTCTTCATTCCAGCGTCGGCGTTTGTCGACATGTATTGGAANATCTCGCGCCAACAGGATGATCCAATCCNAAATTCACGCTTACGCTTTGTCTTGTGGTTTCTTNTTCTTTGTGCNTTGAGCTTCTTCATCAGCTACAACATCCAGGGTGGCAGCGAGCGTAGTTTGTGGCAGCTCACGCCGACAGCAATCAGCGGTGACAAGGGNGAGGGCTGCGGAGAGAACGACTGCGCACGGGNGTCTTTCCGTGATGGTCTCGAGAACATCCGCCGCTTGAGCCGCACACGAGGGACGATCACCGACCTCTCCAGGGTTTGTCAGCCTGACAACTTCATTTCGCCACCCAAAACACCGCCACGCACCCGTTATTGCGCAGCCTCAACCAACTTCCAAGGCAAAGGGGGAGATCTACAAGGGCGATGGCAATCGGACGGTGTGTGCTGCCTTGCACAACAAAACTTTGATGCAGCGGTCAAGGCCAGCTTTNAGGAACCAGGCAACAGATCCCGAACACACGAACTGCAAACACATTTGTGGCCGCTCAACATATTCTTCTTACTGATACTGCTGGCTATCAGCGTTCTGCTTGCGCTGCGGCGNCTGCGAATTGAGAAGTTTTATGCTGATGNTTCCCAGACTATCGATAGAGGGGTGATTGTTGGCGTTCTAGCGATGGCATTCCTCGTCATCATGAACCGTGGATTCCTTGAGGCAACNCAGTTGTTGCACGGCGTTAAGGGTGCTGCATCGCTGCACCGTGGCCCTGATACATTCATGGTTCTTTTCTCTATCTGGGCTTTGCTTATTCTGTTTTCCTTCGTCCACCCTGCCAACAAACAGGCAGAGCTGACTTCTCGCTTCCTCGGGGTCGCGTTCAGTATCTTATTTGTCTTCAATGCCGACACGATCACGAACTATGGCCTACGATATCTCGGTGCTGGAGCCGGCCTACGGTCAGTTATCGGGCTTGGAGGAATCGCGCTGCTTCTCNTTGCCCTACTTATCTTCATTCCGCGGTTGCAGCTAACGGCAGGAGATAAGGACGAAGGCAAAGGTAGCGGCGACAATAACGACGGCCCGCGGCCGATGACAGATGGACCACGGGAGCGGATTGGCTAGGTTGGCGTTGATGTCTAGGGAGCTACCTTNAGCGNCGGTAGTAGCACACTCAGATTATCGATGACAGCGTGTGCCTCAGATACAGCTGGCCGTTTCGCGTGAANTCGCCCCCAGAGGCCCCGTCCGAGAAGTATTCCCCTCATCCCNGCGGCTTTGGCAGGTAAGACATCGTTATCGAGCCTGTCACNCACGTATGCTAATTGGCTTGCCGCTAAGCCAGATGTTTCGACGATATGCTGGAAGAACGCGGGGTGCGGCTTTGCAATACCCAGAGCCTCAGAGGTAATCACGAAATCCGCCGATAGACCGACAGCTCGCAAGCAATGCTCAACTGATGCCGGTTGATCGCCAGCTACTGCGATTTGGTAGCGCTGTCGCCGCAACTCCAAAAAACAACTATGCACGTCAGGATAGAATTCACTCTGGTCGAACTGACAGGCCTTTTCATATGCCTCGCCAGGTCTCTGGCCCGCTGCCGGGATGTAATGCGGATCGAATTCAGCTAACGCCTGGCGATGATGATCACCACGTGCAACTACCTCCTCCAGGACTGACAGGAGGTCGAATGTCGGCACACCAAGATTTTGAGCATACCGGTGCCACATCCCGCTCTCGTCGACAAGCGTGCCGCCGACATCAAATACGACCATCGCGATCGACATGGTTACACCGAGCCTGGGCAACCATTGATGGTTGCCAGATCAGATNTTGTCCTACATCTGCGATACGAGCTGATCGATCGAGACTTTCGCGTCACCAAAGAACATGCGTGTGTTCTCTTTGAAGAACAGCGGGTTCTCGATGCCTGAGTAGCCTGTACCCTGACCACGTTTTGACACGAACACTTGCTTCGCCTTCCACACTTCCAGAACCGGCATACCAGCAATCGGCGATCCTGGGTCATCCTGTGCGGATGGGTTCACGATGTCATTGGAACCGATGACNATCACGACNTCCGTATCCGGGAAGTCNTCATTNATCTCATCCATCTCGAGCACAATGTCGTACGGAACTTTTGCTTCAGCCAGCAGCACGTTCATGTGACCAGGCAAGCGCCCCGCAACCGGGTGGATCGCGAAACGGACCGTCTTNCCTTTATCGCGCAGCCTGCGTGTAAGCTCAGATACAGACTGCTGTGCCTGAGCAACAGCCATTCCGTAACCTGGAACGATGACAACNCNGTCGGCGTCTTCCAATGCTGCGGCAACGCCATCGGCATCAATTGCGATCTGCTCGCCTTCTGGGCCTTCACCACTGGCTTGGGCTTCGCCGCCCCAGCCGCCTGCGATGACGCTGATGAAGCTGCGGTTCATGCCCTTACACATGATGTAGGACAAGATAGCACCCGAAGCACCCACAAGCGCGCCNGTGACGATCAGCAAGTCATTACCGAGTGTGAACCCGATAGCAGCGGCTGCCCAGCCCGAATATGAGTTGAGCATCGAGACCACGACCGGCATGTCGGCGCCGCCNATGGCCATGATAAGGTGACAACCAATCAAGCCAGCNATGATTGCAACAAGGATCATCGTCCAGAGGCCGGCACCTTCCAAGTACATATAGCCGAGTACGAAGCAGGCAATGAAACCCAGCAGGTTCAGCTGATGGCGGAATGGTAGTGTCAGCGCCGCCGACGATAGTTTTCCAGCCAGNTTGCCGTAGGCTATAATTGAGCCGGTGAAGGTGATTGCGCCGATCAGAATGCCGAGGAACAACTCGACCTTGAGGATCGAGATTTCAACCGGTGTCTTCTTGGCGATCGTCTTGGCGAAACCTGCCAACGCGTCAACTTTACCAGCGTCACGCGCTTCCAGAGCCGCGTTCATTTCGAGATCAGCATTGATACCGATGAAAACAGCTGCGAGGCCGACCAATGAGTGGAAGCCCGCAACAAGTTCCGGCATCTGGGTCATCTGGACCCGNTTGGCAACGACCCANCCACCNGCGCCACCNATGATGATCATCACGGCAATGAGNACNAANTTGCTNACACCAGGNGANCCGACCGTTGCGCCCACGGCCAGNGTCATGCCGATGATAGCGTACCAGATTGCGCGCTTAGCCTTTTCCTGGTTNGAGAGGCCGCCAAGTGCGAGAATGAAAAGGATTGCAGNGATCACATAGGCTGCACTGACAAGTCCGATGCTCATGGTTCCGATCCCCCTANCTGCGCTCGAACATCGCCAGCATGCGACGTGTAACGAGGAACCCACCAAATATGTTCACCGCAGCCATCAGAACTGACAATGCGGACAGGATGACGACAACGGANCTCTCGGATCCGATTTGGAGCAATGCCCCGACAATGATGATTGAAGAGATGGCATTGGTGATCGCCATCAATGGCGTGTGAAGTGAGTGTGCAACGCCCCAGATGACATAGAAACCAACGAACACCGCCAGCACGAACACGATCAGATGCTGCATGAAGCTGCCCGGCGCGATGGATCCGACCGCCAGAAGTAGGATGCCGCCAATCCCCAGCATCCACGCCGTCCGATTGAGAGCCGTCTCAGCCGCCTGCTCNTCTTCTGCTCGGAGCTCTTCCGGCGTCTTGGCCGGTGGTTTCGGCTTCGGCTTTGCGATCGCCTGCACCTTTGGCGGTGGCGGCGGCCACGTCACCTCGCCTTCATGAGTAACCGTTGCACCGCGGATGACATCATCTTCCATGTCATGAACGGTGACACCGTCTTTCTCTGGGGTCAGGTCCGCGATGAGATGGCGAATGTTCGTNGAATAGAGTTCCGATGACTGGGTCGCCATACGGCTCGGGAAATCTGTGTAACCGATGATTGTCACACCGTTTTCTGTGACGGTCTTCTCTCCGGCAACGGTCAAGTCACAATTGCCGCCACGTTCTGCAGCAAGGTCAATCACAACGGACCCGGGCTTCATTGCCTCGACCATGTCCTTCAGCCAAAGCTCTGGTGCCGGTCGGCCAGGGATCAAAGCCGTTGTAATCACGATATCAACTTCCGGCGCCTGTTCTCGGAACAGGGCCAGCTGCTTCTCGCGGAATTCCGGGCTGGACGGTGCTGCATATCCNCCTTGTCCNCTACCGTCTTCCTCAAACTCCAAGAACAGGAAGTTTGCCCCCATGGATTCGATCTGCTCGGCCACTTCCGGGCGCACATCGAATGCATTGACGATCGCTCCGAGTGATTGCGCTGCGCCAATGGCTGCCAGGCCTGCTACACCAGCACCAATCACGAGCACGCGGGCAGGTGGCACCTTACCGGCAGCCGTCACCTGTCCTGTAAAGAAACGCCCGAAATTGTTCGCNGCCTCGATCACCGCGCGATAACCAGCAATATTTGCCATGGACGACAGCGCGTCCATTTTCTGCGCACGCGAGATCCGNGGCACCATATCCATTGCAAGTAGGGTTATGCCCTTCGCTGCGGCAGACTTCAGGATCTCTTCATTATCTGATGGATAGAAGAAGGAGATGACGGTTTGACCGGACCGCATCTTGGAAAGTTCGTCTTCGGTGGGCGGCAGGACTTTCGCCACGACATCCGCTGCAGCGATCACTGCATCGGCGCTATCGAGCACCTCGACGTCCGCTGCACGNTAGTCGTCATCAGNGAACTCGGCTGCCTTACCCGCGCCGGATTGCACAACACACGTGTGTCCGAGCTTTTGGATCTGCCGCGCCGAATTCGGCGAGAGTGCAACACGGTTTTCGTCGTCGCTGGTTTCTCGGAGGGCACCAAATTTCATTTCAGAAGCTCCGCGGAATTAGGGCAAATATTTGAGTGCTCGTCGCGATGTAACGAGAGATCAGTTTGACGCGCCAGTGCTATCTCGCACAAAGCCGTATTTGCTTTGCCTTAATGCGTGCGCTTCAAGTCAGCACGACGGATGAAATGACAAATCGCTCGAAACAGGAATGCCAAAGCGCGCCAGGGCTACAACTATGCAATCCACAGCTGCGAATACCGTCAGGAAGGCAGAAACGCGAACAAAGCTGTGCTTAGACGTCGTTTGTCAGATACACCGCCATAATAGCCAGCAGGATTGTGATTGCTACGATCGAGATTTTGGTGAACAGCATAAATCCATTGTACGTGCGAACATGCTCTTTGTAGTCCATTGCCGGATGGCCCTTTGAGGTATTAATCGACATTTGACGCCTCCATCAAACAGGTGTTGCACGTTTGTACTATCCGACGCGCGCGTCCTATTCAATGCGTGACAATCGCGCGAAACGACGCGTTCTCCACAGCCCTGATCCCAATTCTTCTTATCTCGCTATTTGCCTTGCGATCGTCGCATTCGTGGCTGACGAGCAGACACGGCTAACGGGCAGTCGATATATTCGAGGGAGAAGTGAAAATGTCAGGACGACGTTTGACGGGCACAGCAACAATTTTTACTGGTGCGATCTTAGCGGGAGGATGGATCACAACCGCTGCGGTTGCGCTTGAAGTGCCAGCAGACGAAAAGGCCAAGCTCAAGGCCTGTGAGAAGCAGATTTGCACTATCATACTAAAAAAAAACCTCTGGCAGCGACTTGAGCTGCGATATCGGGCGGACTTGGCAGAAGTCAAAAATCGTCAAGGGCGTGAAAGAAAAGAACATCTCCTGGACGTTCGGTGATGCTCGCTGCACGGTGAAAGTGAGCATGCGCCGGCAAGGAATTATCGACGCCCTGACCAAGCCTGCCTATGACCTGCAGCTTACTAAGCACAAGGTACGTTGCGAGATCGAGCGAACTGATGAAGTCAACAAGATCGATCTGGAAATGGCTCCCAAGATGTCCTTCAAGAACGGAAAAGTTGAGAAGGCTTGGTTGAATGTCTCGAATATTGAAGCGCCGACCATCATTAAAGGCGCGCTTTGGACAGTTGCCAAACTTGAGGAAAATGTGGGCTTGTTCCACGGTGAGATGGTTTCAGAAGTGAATGAATTCGTCCATGAAAAGTGTGCCAAACGCCACGGCGGTTGAGTCGTTTGTGCGACCACAAGTTGAATAGCGAACCGAAGGGCGCGAGAGCGCTCTTTATCTTCGGACAAAAGGGATCATATTTGTCGCCCTTGGCTTGAACCTCGCACCCCCTAGTTATAATTTAGAATTATTCTAAGGTAAGGACAGCACATGATACCGGGTATCTCTAATCGGCGACGATTTTCTGATCTGAGCGAGCAAGAGGTTATTGCCCTGGCGATATCCTCAGAAGAGGACGATGCCCGGATTTATCGCACCTACGCCGATCGGTTGCGGGCGGACTTTCCGGACTCAGCCAAAGTGTTTGACGGGATGGCAATTGAGGAAGACGAGCACCGCCATCGCCTCATTGAGCTTCACAAAATTCGCTTTGGGGATACGATCCCACTCATCCGTCGCGAGCATGTTGCAGGCTTTTACGCTCGCGATCCGATTTGGTTGGTTGAAAACCTCGGGCTTGAGCGAATGCGCGAGGAAGCGGCCAACATGGAGAACGCCGCGCATAAATTCTATCTTCAGGCTGCAGCGCGCACGAGCGATGCGGATACACGGAAACTCCTCGGAGACCTGGCGTCAGCCGAAGCCGGCCATGTCCAAGCTGCGGATCGTCTCGAACAGGCGCACCTGCCGGNTGACGTCCGCGANGAGGAAGATCGCCAGGCCAAGCGACAGTTCATCCTGACATGGGTTCAGCCGGGCCTTGCCGGCCTTATGGACGGTTCAGTCTCTACCCTCGCACCAATCTTTGCAACGGCGTTTGCAACGCAGGATACCTGGACAACATTTCTGGTCGGCCTCGCGGCGTCCGTCGGTGCCGGTATCTCCATGGGCTTCACCGAAGCTGCATCGGATGATGGGGAGTTGTCAGGTCGGGGCTCGCCGATCAAGCGAGGTTTTGCGTCGGGGATCATGACGACGGTGGGTGGTCTNGGCCACGCACTGCCGTATCTGATACCGGACTTTCAGTTGGCAACTACGATCGCCATCCTGCTTGTGTTTGTCGAGCTATGGGCAATCGCATGGATCCAGAACAAGTTTATGGAGACGCCATTTTTCCGTGCGGCATTTCAAGTGGTTCTGGGAGGCGCGCTTGTATTTGCAGCAGGGATATTGATTGGCAGTGCCTGACCAGCACTGCCTCGAACCTACTTGCCCGGAACCGGCAAAGGCACGCCGNCCTCTTCGAAAGTCTGCTTCTGGTGCTGGCTAACCTGGTCTAACTCAAAATTCTCGATCGTCTGATTGAAGATCTCGTACCAGTTCATCTTCGCATCGAGATGAAGGAAGACACCGCCAAGGCCGATTGCAGCCCGGTCCATGAATACAAATTCCCGCGGAACNGTGACCGGGCCCTTCTCCTTCAANATCTTATGAACNGTNAAGGCTTCCTTGCGACCGTACTCTCCTGGTGTCGTACCTTCAGCAATTGTCCGAACCCGATCATCCAATAGNGGACCGTAAATGAACTGAGCCCAGATGTTCATCGCATCGATGAGTTCATTCGTCAGTCCGTTGAAACCCCAGGTCTCGTAAGCGTGCACGACGAGATCGCGATCATCCTTTAGGAGGCCTGTGTAAAGATCGATAACGCCTTGGACGAACGTGGTTGGGAACGTTCGGATACAGCCGTAATCGAGCAGATTAATTCCNGCAGGGTGGCCATCTTCTTCGAACACCGTGTAGTTGCCCAGATGTGGGTCGCCATGGATGACCCCAAAGTGACTGAACGGATACCACCACGCGCGGAACATCGCCCGCGCTATGGCATTGCGGTCCTCAAGGGCATGCTCCTTGTAGCTCATGAGCGGTGCTCCATGCAGCCAACTCATGGACAGCAGTCGCTTCGTCGTCAGTTCGGAGTGGACACTTGGGACCCGAATGGCCGGTAAGTCTGAGAAAACCTTGGCGTAGAGTGCCATATGCCGGGCTTCAAGCTCGTAATCGAGTTCCTCGCGCAGACGGGCCGCGATCTCTTTCAGCATCTCGGCTGTGTCGACTGCAGGGTTCATACGAGCATGTATNGAGAAGATGACGCCGAGNTGATTGACGTCGGCCTCGACGGCNGACTGCATGTCCGGGTACTGGAGCTTACAGGCGAGTTCCTCTCCATCCGGTGAGATCGCCTTATGCACCTGGCCTAAGGATGCGGAGGCCGATGCTGTCGTGTCGAATCTCTGGAACCGGCTGGCCCAATCATCGCCCAGCTCAGCCTTCATGCGGCGTTTGACGAACACCGGTCCCATCGCTGGCGCGTTGGCCTGCAATTGCGCCAACTCTCTCGCGTATTCTGCCGGGAGCGCCTCCGGAATGGTCGAAAGCAGCTGCGCGACCTTCATCATCGGCCCTTTGAGGCCACCCAGCGCGCGCGCCAGATCAGCCGCATCTTTAGCTGAATTGGCTTCGAAGCCGAATAGTCTTTGCCCTGCGACTTTAGCAGCTATGCTCCCCACATTGCCGCCCACCTTCAGGTAGCGGGCGGCGCGCGCGGTGAGGCGATTGCCTTCGGTATCTCTTTGGTCTTGGTCCATAGTATTCACACTGGCAATATCTGGATCGAGCGTCTACCGGTCATTTTGGCATTCAAAAGGAGGGAAACCAGCCACGTGACGCCACAAGCTGGTGGGAATTCAACGCGCGCTCCACTATAAAACGAGAAGCCGGCCAATAGGGATCACCCGGACGACATGACATCGAGACTTACGGCATTATGGGCATGGCTTTGCTCACCAACAGGTGTTGCGGTCAATGCACTCGGCATGACACAGGTGGTGTCATGGGGCACGACGCTTTATGCGCTTGCCGTTTTGGGTGGGCCGATTGGGGCCGATACAGGTTGGAGCCCCAGTATTGTCTTTGGCGGGCTGTCGATTGGTCTCTTGATATCTGGTGCAATATCGACCTGGACAGGCAATCTCCTCGATGCCCGCGGAGCCAGATCCGTCATGTCGATCGGTTCCCTGCTCAACGCGATCGGACTCGTGGCACTTGCTTATGCACCGAATACATGGGGTTACCTCGCCGCCTGGGCTTTCCTTGGCATATCCATGCGCTTCACACTCTACGACGCTGCATTTGCCGCACTCGTCCAAGTCACTCCAAAGAATGGACGGCGCGCTATCTCCTTGCTGACCTTGTGGGGAGGATTTGCGTCAACAGTGTTTTGGCCCATAGGTCATTTACTGAATGAGGCGATCGGTTGGCGCGAAACCTGCCTGATCTTTGCTGCACTCAACCTACTCGTGTGCATGCCGCTGCATTGGTACGGGCTTGCACGACAGGAAATCGATGAGACGCCCGTGGATGCAGAGGGTGTAGCGCGTGCTGGCAATACTAATGACGACGGATATCTCAAGGGCGCCGAGCGGATGCTCGCAATTGTGTTGTTCTCAATTGCCACCTCTTCGTATGCCTTTATCTTTGGTGCTGCCTCAGTCCATTTGGTTGCTTTGATCGAGGCCAGCGGTGTCACTGCAGCTGCTGCTGTCGCGATTGCATCGGTCAAAGGCGTCGCGCAGGTCGGCGGGCGGCTATGGGAGATCATCTTTGCCAGTAATATGCGGCCGATCAATCTGGCTCGTGTACCTGTTTGGTTGATGCCGCTGGCGTTCGCAGTCCTCATCGCTATTGCCGGGGGCGTCGGGCCTGCCTTGGTCTTCACGGTATGTTTTGGTGCTGCCAACGGTCTGATCACGATAGTCCGCGGAGCANTGCCTTTGGTGCTGTTTGGCACGGAAGGTTATGGCCGGATCCTAGGCGTCCTAGCCACACCTTATCTTTTGATCAACGCCGTCGCGCCTGTGGCATTCGCATTGGTGATCGAATACGGCGGGTATCAGTTGGGTCAGTGGACGTTGTTAGGGTTTGCCATTATCTCAGTTATTGCAATGGAGATCTTGGCGATCTGGTACAGTAGGCGGCCGGCTGCTTCTGTTGGCGCTCGATCCGTTTGATTGTCGAGGCCAAACTTGTGTCTGAATCGCCGCCTAGCGCACCAGCCTTCCGGTGGCGCATGCCGCGCAGCCGGTTCAGTTATAAGCTCTTCTTGCGGGGTTTCGAAGCTGCGCTCTGCTCAAACCATCTCCTCCGATTTCGAAACCAAATAGACGTCGGCGAAAAAAGCGGCGATGCAGCAGAATTAATGTGTTCCCACAGAAACTTGTGGAAAGGTAACGGTTGTAGAATCAGGTCGATTCCATATATCGATTATCTTNACAAATCTATAACAAATCGGATCTGTTTCCGTTCGTCTACACCAAACACCCCGGAAACAGGGCCTTCAGCAACGACCCACGCATCAATGGATTGCTTGATTTCTGGAAATTGTTTCGAGATGAAGCGGTACACGCGACCCAGAATACAACTTGTAAAATAAAAAGGCTCACGATGGGCCTCGTGATAATCTCCTGTTTACCCAGTTGGTGCATCTTAGGCTAGTCAAGTTGATCNCCGCTCTGTTCGTACAGAACTTTAGACAAGCAGTGTTGGCGACGTTAGTACCAGTTGCGTTATTGTAGAGTANACTATGCCCAAGCGCGTCCTTATCGTCGACGACGATCCAGCCCAGCGTCGCATTCTCGAGACGATCATCAAGCGGCTCGGCTATGATACCAAAGCAGCCGCATCCGGCGAGCAAGCCCTGGATATCCTACTCGGTCCTGACGTCGGCGCCATTTCCCTTGTCTTCTTGGACCTCGTTATGCCGGGCACAGACGGCATGGCAGTTCTGGAGAAGGTTCAAGGCAAACCAAACGTTCCGCCCATCATTGTGGAAACTGCAAACGGCTCCATCGATGCCGCCATCAATGCGATGCGAGCGGGTGCGACCGACTTTGTCGTTAAGCCTGCTTCGCCTGAGCGTCTCGAATGTTCAATCAAGAATGCGTTGAACATGGAAGCGCTAGCCGGTGAGATCACCCGAATCAAGAAGCGCGTTCAAGGCAAGCTCACATTCTCTGATTTGATCATACGAAGTGAAGCGATGAAGCGCGTCATTTCACTCGGACAGAGATCGGCCAAGTCACAAATCCCTGTCCTTATTGAAGGCGAGTCCGGTGTTGGCAAAGAACTGATTGCCCGTGCCATTCAGGGCGAGAGCGAGCGAGCCGGGCAGCCTTTTGTCGTCGTAAACTGCGGTGCTATCCCAGAAAACTTGGTTGAGAGCATCCTGTTTGGGCATGAGAAAGGTTCGTTCACCGGCGCGACTGACAAGCGCATCGGTAAGTTTCAGGAAGCCAACGGTGGCACTCTGTTCCTCGATGAAGTTGGCGAACTTCCACTCGATGCACAGGTCAAGCTTCTGCGTGCCCTGCAGGAAGGTGAGGTCGACCCTGTCGGCTCGAAACGACCTGTCAAAGTTGATTTCCGCCTCATCTCAGCTACGAACCGCGATATGATCGAGATGGTAAAGGAAGGAACCTTCCGTGAAGACCTCTACTATCGCTTGAACGTATTCCCCGTTTGGGTTCCGCCTCTTAAGGACCGCATGGAAGATGTGCCCGAACTGGCCCTGCACTTCCTCGCGCGATTTGCGGCCGAAGAAGGCAAGCGTGTATCGTCCATTAGCGAAGAGGCGATGGCACTGCTCAAAGCCTACACTTGGCCAGGCAACGTCCGACAACTCGAAAACACCATCTTCCGAGCCGTTGTGCTGGCTGATGGAAACGAGTTGACAGTATCGGACTTCCCGCAAGTTGCGGCCCATGTCGATGGTTACACGCCTGCCATCCCTGAGGCTCCTGCTCCAGTCGACAACAAACCCACCTACGAAGGCCCGGCTTTGCTCGGTGCTGAAAGCACGGTGCCTCAGACTTTGGAAGTCAGAGAAAGCAATGGGCCGGGCGCCCTCGGCATTCCAGCTGTCGGAGAAGGTGGTGAAATCCGGCGGCTTGATGCGATTGAGGCCGACATGATCCGTCTCGCTCTAGGCCGCTACCGTGGTCACATGACCGAAGTGGCCAAGCGCCTTGGAATTGGTCGTTCGACACTTTACCGCAAAATGCAGGAATACGGTTTAGAAGCCCGCGCCAGCTAGCTCCATAGCTGTCCCTCCTAGCCGAGAAGGGCTTCAACGTCCCCAAGCCGTCGCGAAAGTGACAGCCTGGGGATAAACTTGTTGACAATTTCGCCACACCCTTTGCCTCGGTTGTGGTGGTTCACGCCAAAATTATGCCAGAGTGGCTGGCGACATCAGAGAGCTAAATATATATNTATCCGACNANTATCGGAGGTCTCTGCAATGTCCTGCCTGAACCGAGCGCTACTCGCCGGGATCATTCTGTTTCTGGCGACAACTCGAGTTGCATGGTCAATAGAACCAAACGCACCGACTGCCCTGATCAGTCAAGACGAAGCGATAGTCGTTTCTATCCGACAACGGCTTGATGAGCTGCCCGAGAGCAAAGACTATAATGCTGACGCAGACCGCGACTCTCTCGGCCAATTTTACACGACACATGGACGTGCCATCTGGGTCAGCGACGGTGAGCTTACCGATCGCGCCAAACAAATCATTGAAGAGATAAAACAAGCCAAACNTTGGGGCTTAGACGTTAGCCAGTTTGAGCTCCCCGCTGTAGACGCGGCTGGCGATCTGTCTGGTGCTCAGCTCATCGAGATTGAAATGAAGATGAGCCTTGCAGTTCTGAAATACGCACGTGATGCACGTGGCGGCCGCATGGACCCCAAGGAGCTCTCGCTAGCCATTGATCGCACGCCGCCTTTGGAAGATCCCAAGGTTGTCTTGTCATCCTTACTGGATACGGACGAACCAGCGACATACATGCGTTCATTGCATCCACAGCATGAGCAGTTTGAGAAACTCAGACTTGCTTACCTGAAAGCTCTAGACGACGAGGCAAACCCTCCCGCTCAGACTAGCGAGCCTGAGCCAGCCAAAGCGGAAAAAAACAAAAAGAAGCGAAAAGCGAAGCGGTCAAAGAAGCGCAAGCGTTCCAAGACGAAGCTTTCCCAGCGTCTCCTCTACAACATGGAGATGTGGCGATGGATGCCGCGCGAGCTTGGCGAAAAACATATCATCGCGAATATCCCCGAGTACCGCTTTCGGGTCATGAAGAATGGCAGAGTTGTCCATGCCGAGCGTATCGTTACGGGCAAGGTCAAAAACAAGACACCTATCTTCTCAGACGAGATGGAGACGATCGTTTTTCATCCGTTCTGGGGCGTTCCAAACTCGATCAAGGTGAAGGAACTTCTGCCGCAGCTTGTGCGAGGCGGAGACCTTGCGAAACAAAATCTTCGCATGAGCTACGGCGGTCGCCCGGTTGATCCTCAGTCGGTCGACTGGACAACTACGGATATTCGGAAATTCCATGTCTTCCAGCCGCCGAGCAGACGCAACGCCCTTGGTGTGGTGAAATTCATGTTCCCGAACAAGCACGCAGTCTACATGCACGACACACCTTCAAAGCACCTTTTCAAAAGAAAGGCCCGAGCATTCAGCCACGGCTGTGTCCGCGTGCGCAATCCTCTTAAGCTCGCTGAAGTACTGCTGAGTAACGACAAGGGCTGGGGGCGTTCAAAGGTAGACGCGCTGATCGACAATGGGCCGGAGAACAATCAGATTGGCCTGGATACGAAACTCCCCGTACATCTTGTGTACTTCACCGCTAAGATCTATGAAGACGGTAAGCCAGTGCTCTATAAAGATGTTTATGGGCATGAAAGGCTCATCCAGATGGGGCTGGACGGCAAAGCACACCTGATCGTCAAGAAAAAGCNCAACCTGGATACTGCACGCCGTCGGGTCATCTCGAATTCTGGATCAAGCTTCTACAAGAAGAAGAATTCCGACTGGATNGAGCGGATCTTCAACAACTAGATGCATTGCATAGCAGGTGGCCTCGCCGCCTGTTTGCTCTGTTAAGGACNCAACCGCTGGCGTTAGTTTGAGGCCCCCGATACCTTGATACGATGGGGCCAGTCCGGCCAAGGATCGCATAAGCTCCCTTACATGCATGTGACGCTCGCGTCTTTTTGGGTCAGGCTTGAGGGAGACATCCAACCGGGCGAGAAAAGCAGATAGTTCTATTTGCATCTTGGCCTAACCAGANCTGCTCAGAACATAGATNAATTGGTAAGCTAATAAGCTCCCACACAGTATGGCCGTAGTTGCGTGCGAATGCAGATAACTGTAGGGCGATGCGTTCTATTTGGGATCGATCGCCGTTTATCCTAGAAGATGATTTGATTTGGCCGCTGGTAGACGATCTTGCTCTCTTGGCTCCAACAGTTTGGCATTGCGCTAGCCCTCATCGTTCTCGGGGTGAGTTTATCCTCCTCGATTCAGGCCCAGCGCGATAGCGAGCGCCGGATCGCATTTTATAGCATTCATACCCAAGAGACCTTGAGTGTCGTTTACAAACGTAACGGTGCTTATCAACCTGACGCATTGAAACGCATCAACTGGATCTTGCGCGATTGGCGCCAGCAGGAACCAACAACGATCGATCCCAAGTTGATTGATCTGGCCTGGGGGATCCACACCGAACTTGGCAGCCGCATGCCAATCCACGTGATCTCGGCGTTCCGGTCATCGAAAACCAATGCCATGCTCAGACGAACGCGAGGCGGGCAGGCACGGCGAAGCCAACACATGTTCGGCCGGGCGATGGACATTCGCTTCCCCGACGTACCTGTGAAACGATTGCGCTATTCAGCACTGATCCGCGAGCGTGGAGGGGTGGGTTACTATCCAACGTCTGCCACGCCATTCGTCCATATAGATACCGGACGCGTCCGGCATTGGCCGCGGATGGGGCGCTACGAACTCGCGTTGCTATTTCCGAATGGGCGGACGAAGCATCGCCCCCGCAGAGGTGGCGCTATCACGCGAACTGACGTAACAGTTGCCAGGCGCAGGTTCGCCAAAACCGCTGCGCAGGTTGCTGCGTTCCACAATGCACGGCGCCAGAGGCGCCCTCAAACGCTTGTGGCACGCGCCGACATCCCGTCACGATCTTCGAAAATTGGCCCCTTCGAAACACAGATCACTGGCATTTCACCTCCGAAACCTCGCCTGGCGCGGAAGCCGCCGCAGTTACAGGCCCGGCCGCGGCTAGTGGAGCGATCATCGCGCTTCAAATCTGGTCCGAGTCAGACCGATCGTGAGAGCCTCACTCGGCTGGCGTCATTGGCAAGCTCGCAGTCGAGCTGGTCGACGGAAATGTCCCTGACGCAGCCTCAGGTGCCAGCGCCAAATTCACAAGCCGCAAATGGCGGCGGCCTCGCAGATCGCTCCAACAAGTCAATCGTCTGGGTTCAACCACCCGAATTTGATGAGGAGCATCCAGAGGAGCTGTCCTATCGACCGTTTCCTATCTTACCGTACTTGACCGCAACGGCCTCGCCGCATGATCCCGCACTCGCTCAACTGGTCCATCCTGATCCGGCACGGACTCTCGAGCTACTGGATGATGATGGTTCTATCCCGCCGTTGCGTATGCGGCCTGGCTTGCAGCTTGCGAGCATGCTGTGGGCGCAGGCGTTTAGCGGTAAGGCTGTCGATCTCAGCGCATTGCGAGAGCTCAGAGCTACGCCTTTCGGGTCCAAGCCTTCGGAGCTTGGACGCCGTAAAGTCCGCGTAACCAAATAGGCCCGAAAACGGGGCTGCTCAGCGAGCAGGTTCGCGCTAGCAGAACCAAAGTCTGCCGCTGAGGTATGATATTGGAGTTACTCAGCAGCCTCTGCCGTTACGGGCGGCATCATTTCTTCGTTGTCGTTGGCCATGCCCAGAGCATGCATGTAGGTGATCAAGATCGCTTCTTCTTCGTCACGATCATCTTTGGATTTCTTCCTGAGCTTCAGGATTTGACGCATCGCTTTGACGTCGAAGCCCACGGCTTTTGCTTCAGCAAATTTGTCGCGAATATCTTCGGCAATCGCCTTTTTCTCTTCTTCGAGGCGTTCGATCTGCTCGATAAATTGGCGGAGATGTTCCCGCGCGGCACCGTGAAGTGTTGTCATTTTATACCCTCAGCAAATACACGAAATGTCATCTGGCAAAAGGGCCAGACGGGGACGCGGCATCACGCAAATTTACTGAAGAACTACCGCATCTCTGCAACGGCGCCCAGTTCAACTCATATGACGGGCGCAACCGCACTTAAGCCCTCTCTAGGGCCTTCGTCATTCGGTATAGACGAGTTGCGTCAGCATCAAGGCTTTGACGAACCGGCTCGGAATTTATCCCCGTAACCCACCTTGAGAGGGCTTCAACATAAGCCCCCTCTTGACATACACACCATTAATGGTCGTCAGGCTTTGATGATTCGAATTTTGCAACCTGATCGGCACTGGCTTCCGACTGATACTTCGACTTCCATTCCGAATATGGCATACCGTAAACAATCTCACGGGCTTGATCCTTGGTGAGATCTTCACCGCTCTCTTGCGCAGCGTCTGCATACCAGTTTGATAGGCAGTTACGGCAAAATCCTGCCAGGTTCATCAAGTCTATGTTCTGTACGTCTGTTCGACCGCGCAGATGTTCGGTCAGGCGCCGGAAGGCCGCAGCTTCAAGTTCTATACGCTTCGCGTCGTCAATACTCATGATTAGGTGTCCTCCTCGACATCATTACATTGTAGCATCGGCGGTCATTCTCAAGTATGCCACAAACTATGCGGATCGTGGCTATAAGCCCGAACCTAATCTGCGCTGTCACTGGTCGATAATTGATGATTGCATTCATACGTCTCAGCTCAACCTGTCTCGCCCTTCTCCTGGGCATGTCTGCCTTGTTGTCAGCGCCAGCCTATGGCGAGCTCAAGCTATGCAATGCAACTCCCAGTCGGGTCGGAGTTGCAATTGGCTACCAGGACAACCGTGGCTGGGCTACCGAGGGATGGTGGAATATCAGCGCGCAGACCTGTGAAAGCTTACTCAAAGGCCCCATGCCAAGTCGCTACATCTATGTTTACGCCATTGACTATGAGCGCGGTGGAGAGTGGACGGGTGCACACTCGATGTGCATTGCCGATCAGTCATTTTCGATCCGCGACGTAAAAGATTGCGAAGGACGCGGTTATCGAAGTGGGAAATTCTATGAAGTCGATACCGGCCGCTCTTCACAATGGACAATCCGCCTCTCTGATCCAGAAAAGACTGACAACAACTAGGGCTCTGCAGCTTACTTGGCTGTCCTTGCGCGGCAATTCGCGGATTGCGCTCAGTCTGACCGCAGCCTAACTCGCTGCAAGAAAAGGGTTGGCGACAGTGACTGAACTCCCATTTGACATCGACAATCGCAGAGTGTTACTCGTTGGATTTTCTGAACGATACAAGTACTTCGGCCAGATGTTCTATGCCACGTTCCAAATGATGCGGAACGGGTTCATTCGCGCTGGAACCGGAGCCTATCTTTTCAGTGATCGTGATACGGCTGACTTTGCCGCCCCTCTCGCGATCCGGCAGCTCGGCAAAATTGCAGCCAACAAGAAGTTACTCACACTTGTTGATGAACTCGAGCCGGTTGCGATTGGCTTGATGCATTGTGACCTGATCACGGATCAAACTATTGAGCAGATCCGCCGTGTTCACCCAAAGGTTTCGATCTTCAGTTACTTCATCGATCCAATTCATATAGACCTGCAGCATGACCGATTTGCGAGGTTTGTGTCCCTATCAGATGTCTCCTTCGCAACGACCGCTGGACCGGCACTGGCCAAGTTCCGTAAGTATGGAAACGTTGGCTTTATGCCTAATCCAATTGATCCAACCGTATTCTTTGCACGATCGTTCCAACGTGATCACCACCAGCACGACTTCTTCTTCGCAGGCAAGCCCAAAGGGCGGGACTCGCTTCTCACCGAACTCGAAGGACTGCTGCCGAGCCGCAATTGCGGTTTCTATATGAGAGTTGCGAGAGGCAGTAAATTCGCCATAGGCGGCGCGACCTATCATACGGTCCTAGGCCGAAGCAAAATCGCGATTAATGCCGCGGTCGATGACAGCCCGTATTTCTATAGTTCCGACCGTGTCGCCCAGTATTTCTCTGCAGGCTGCCTTGTTGCTCAGCCCAATGGTGCGAAACTCGATGAGTTGTACGGCCCTAGCACTATGCTGTCTTTCTCCGACGCCCAGGAGCTAGCTGACAAGGCTGAAGACCTCTTGCAAAGCGGTCGATGGAAAGAAATTGCCCGCCACGGGCAGGAGCGGGCGGTCGCTGTGAGCAATAGTGAACTCATCGCGCGCTACATGATCGACCGATGCGCCGACCAGCAATCGTTTGATTGGCCAGCCTGGTCTAACGAGTTCTACACAAAGTAATAAGCGGTGTTGGCAAGTTCATCACTACGCGCCAGCGAACCGCGGTAGTATGGACGATCGGGTGGCTAGATACCGCGTCCTTCCACCTTCTTCTTCAGCTCTTTGTAGACGGAATCAGTGCCCTTCCAAAAAGGATGGATACCAACCAACTTCTCAAAGACTTCCAGAGCACCTTTATCGTCGCCGATATCGCGCAAGATGCTTCCAAGGCCTTCCAGGGCTCGGAAATGATTGGGATCAAGCGCCAGAACACGGCGAAGATCGCCTGCCGCGCGCCGAAACTGATTTTTGCGGTAGTAAACATATGCGCGACGGTTCCAGCCTTCCGCGTAGTCCGGCGCCAGATCAATTACAGCATCGAGGTACTTAAGCGAACCTTCGAGCTTTTTGCCGGTAATCGACTTGATGCCACGTTTCATAAGGAGGTCGATCGTCGGGCTCCCAGATGTCAGGTAAAGGCGATTTAGGGCCGCCAGAACTTTGTCCGCCTCTTTCTTTTCTGCTGCCGTAGCCAGAAGCGCGTACAAGTTGTCCCGCACCTTCGCGCGTTTCACGGCGTTCTTTGGGTAACCATCTTTGAGAGCCAGCGCCAAGGCGGATTTAGGTTCTTCCGGTTTGCCGGCTTGCTTCGACAAAGCTTCCAGATCAAGCTTTGGAGCTTTTTTCTCGTTTGCAGCAGGCGGCTGCTGTGACTGTTGAGCGTGCGCAACAGGAAGCGAATTCGCGCACAACAGGGCCGCGAGTACGGAGAATTTCAAGCCTGAATTCGCTGAATACCACATATTGCGATGCCAGATCGCAAATGTGTCGGCGTCAAAGCACGAACATGTAATCACACGTCGCACGTTAAAGAGACCCATGCCTAGCCTTGACGGGCCTTGAAACGGCGCTGTGTCTTGTTAATGACGTACAGGCGACCACGGCGTCGAACGACCCGATTATCACGGTGGCGCGACTTTAACGCCTTGATTGAATTACGAACTTTCATCGTTTCACATCCAGTTCTTATATCAAGCCAATGCTTTCTCGCCCCCCCTGAAGGGCAGGGCAAGCCGGCTCGAGAATTCTGAGGAAGCAGTTTTATCTAATTTTTGAGCTACTGCGTCAACAGCTTTTAGTCATTTTGGCACTAGGCAGATGGCTTAAACAGCTGTTCGGGCGGCGATATGCCTAAACCATTTGCAATGTCGGCCCCAAATCAGGAAAAACTACGCCAGGATTGGTTGTAGTAGGAAGTCATGGTGCAAAAATATGATTGATGTCGGTGTTCGGCAAAGACGGACCCAGGTCGGAATTGTGGGTTCGGGACCCGCCGGTCTTCTTCTGGCGCGATTACTGGATCGCGCAGGTATTGATTGTGTCGTTCTCGAACAGCGAGATCGCGGTTATGTCGAGGCGCGTATTCGTGCCGGCGTACTTGAGCAAGGCACTGTCAATACGTTGCGGGCGGCTGACGTCAGTGACCGCCTGGAAAGTGCTGGCCTCAGCCATAATGGCATTAACCTCTCGCTGAATGGCGAGCGCCGACACATCGATCTCAAGGCGCTTACTGGCGGCAAGGTTGTCACGGTGTACGGTCAGACAGAGGTTACGAGAGACCTCATTGCCGCCAATCTATCTGCCGGTGTCGATATTCTGTTCGAGGCGACTGATGTCGATGCACAGAACCTCGATACCGATCAACCGACCCTGACTTACACACACGCGGGCCAGCACTATCATTTGACATGTGACTTTGTTGCGGGCTGCGATGGCTATCATGGCGTCTGCCGAACTTGCATCCCGTCCGGCAAGATTAATGAGTACGAGCGCGCCTACCCATTTGCCTAGTTGGGTATTCTGGCTGATGCACCACCAGTCGATGACGAGCTGATATATGCACGCCACCTCAACGGCTTTGCACTCTATTCCATGCGCTCACCAACACGTTCGCGCAATTATATCCAATGCAAGCCTAACGAAAATTTGGATGAATGGTCCGATGACCGGATCTGGTCAGAGTTGGCGCTTCGTCTCGGGCCGGAACATGCCGCAGATCTGGTGACGGGACCGGTTGTAGAAAAGAGCGTCGCACCAATGCGCAGCTTCATCGCCGAACCGATGCATTATGGGCGACTTTTTCTTGCCGGTGACGCTGCGCACATTGTTCCTCCCACGGGTGCAAAAGGGCTAATCCTCGCAGTGTCTGACGTGTTCTATCTCTGTGAGGACCTGAACAGTTTCTACAAGACAGGAAGTCAATCCCAATTGGATGGTTAGTCGGAGCGCGCACTCTCCCGGGTTTGGAAAACACAACGGTTTTCGTGGTGGATGACATCACTCCTTCATCGCTTTGATGACCAAGCCTCATTCGACGAGCGCATAAGACAGGCTGATCTTGCTTACGTGCTGCAGTCCGAAGCTGCTCAGCGCACATTGGCTGAAAACTATGTTGGGCTACCACTCTAACATCATGAGCTGCACCCATGGATGATGCCGGGAATACCGCGTCGATGACCGCAGCTGGCGCGCTTCTGATGCGCTTGAAAGCACTTGGCGTTGATTACATCTTTGCGAATTCGGGGACCGATTTTCCGCCAATTATCGAGGGTGCAGCCCAAGCGCTCCACGATGGTATCAGTCTTCCCGAAATGATTGTCGCACCACATGAACACGCTGCCCTCGGGATGGCACATGGGGTTTATCTGGCCTCAGGCCAGCCTCAAGCCATCATGCTGCACACGAATGTCGGCCTCGCCAACGGGGCAATAGGGGCCATAAATGCTGCCACCGATCATGTGCCGATGCTGCTAATGTCGGGGCGTACGCCCACGACTGAGCAGGGGCGTTTTGGCGCGAGAACCGTTCCGATTGGCTGGGGTCAGGAAATGCGGGACCAGACTGCGCTGGTCCGTGAAGCGTCCAAATGGGATTACGAGCTGCGCTTTCCGGAGCAAACGGCAGAACTTCTCGATCGGGCACTAGCGATCGCGGGGTCAACACCCAAGGGGCCGGTCTATCTGAGCTTGCCGCGGGAGGCTCTTTGCGAGCCCTGTGGCACTATCGATCGTACTGCACCACAACAAATGACTGCCGCCCAGTCGTTTGCTGGCAAAGCCGACATTCGCCAGGCAGCAAAACTACTCGCTGATGCCAAGCGTCCCTTGATCATCATTCAGCACGGCACCGGTTCTGAAGAAGCCTTCCAAGCCTTGTCGCAATTGGCGGAAGCCTGGTCCGTTCCGGTCTGCCAGTATTGGGCGATAGCACTTGGAGTTCCGTATAATCATAACTGCTACATCGGCATGAACCCTGGTCCGTGGCTGGCCGATGCCGATGTGGTGCTCGCCATCGATACACTCACACCTTGGTCGCCGGACATTCACGCGCCGCCGGCTGACTGCAAGGTTATTTACCTAGGGCCTGATCCGCTGCAGAGCCGCTTCCCTGTCCGCAACTTTCAAGCAGACCTCTCTATTGCCTGTGAAACTGCGGATGGGATCCTTGCTTTGGCCAAAGCCCTGACGAAACAGACCGCGAAGCGTAAAGCCGCGATCAGTAAGCGCCAGCCTAAGTGACACGAAGCTGCAGACGCACATCGCGCGGAGATTGCAAAAGCATCGGCCGCTACGCCACAGGGCCGAATGACCAAGGCGCTCGTCTCCCATGTCTTAGGTCAGGCGACCAAAAATCACAGAGCAACAATCCTGTCTGAGCTTGGTGCACCGCTGGAGCCTTTGGGTCTCCAAGCCTTTGATGCCTGGCGCCAGAAGCCTTGCTCAGGTGGGCTCGGCTGGAGTTTCCCATGCGGGATGGGCATGAAACTCGCCGATCCCGAGCGCCTAGTTGTGGCGACGATGGGTGATGGATCCTACATTTTCTCTAATCCGGTTGCCTGTCATCAAATCGCTGAAACATATGGGATCGGTATTGTTGTGGTGATCCTCAACAATGCGGAATGGGGTGCTGTGCGGATGTCTGTGGCCGGCCTGTATCCTGATGGCTATGCGGCCAAGAGCAACCAAATGCCGTTGACGACCTTGTCGCCGAGCCCGGATTTTGCAGCAGTCGCCAAAGCCAGCCGCGCCTTCGCTGAGACCGTCACAGAGCCCTCGAAGCTCGCTGGTGCGGTTGATCGTGCCATAAAGGTGGCGCAAGAGGAAAACCGTCTGGCGTTGCTCGATGTTCGTGTGATGCCGGAGTGAGTTGCGGCGTTAAGGGGGGGTGGGTATCTCAGACAGACCCAATTGGCATTGCAAGGCAGGAAACGATCTTATTTTGATCGTATTTTCCTATTTTCGTGCGGATGGTTTTTTATCATTGTGAGAACAGTGGTGTAGCAGGGTTACACCTGGAGCAGACAAGCCCCAACGCGCGAATTTGTGAAATGGATGCAAAGGCCGTGTCGCGCTATACATTGACCACGTCATCAAATCGCAGGCATTGACGTGCCTGAACAAGAACCCGCTGAGGAGAGAGCGATGAGGCAATTCGGCAAAGTTGCATGGGGCGGGATAGTCCCGTTTGCGCTTGCTGCGATGATATCAGCAACCAGCGCATCTGCGCAGTCTTTCTGGGGCGGCCAGAACACCGTCTATGACAAAGGTACTGTCAGTTTCAGTAAGCGCCATTCTCCAGGCCAAATCATTGTGAGTTTCGGCGATCGTCGCCTGTATCACGTCACACGCCGCGGAGAGGCTGTCAGCTATCCGATTGCAGTACCGCGACAGCAGAGCCGCTGGCAGGGTGTCCTTCGCGTCTCGCAAAAGCGAGAGAACCCATCTTGGACGCCGACGGCTAGTATGCGCCGTGAGAACCCAAAGCTCCCTAATTTCGTTCCTGGCGGTCACCCACGCAATCCGCTCGGTGTGCGGGCACTTTACCTTGGCAGTACGCTGTATCGCATCCACGGCACCGACGCCCCTTGGACGATCGGACAGAACGTATCCAAAGGTTGTATCCGCATGCACAATTCGCATGTTGTCGAGCTTTACAAGCGCATTCGTGTCGGAACGAAGGTCACCGCCACATGGAAGCGTTACGGCACAGGACCGGTTGCCTCCGTAAGCGGATCGAGTGGCTCCACCGAGAACTGGCGGCCGTTCTAAAGCTCCCGGCGCGGCGTCTTGTTAGTGTGTGTCCGCGTGCTAACGGCAATTGACAACGAAGCATAATATAAAAAGGGGAGCTGTTTTCAGCTCCCTTTTTTACTTCTGATGCTGACACGCAATGACATGGCTTTACTTGCTGCCAGCCTTGGTCGCCTGCTCCATTTGCCAGACTTCTTCGCCAATACGGATGTCGGCCAGAATGCGATCTAACAGCAGACATGTTCTCTTGTAGAGATCGCTGCCGACCCGGTAGTCCGCAGGAGCAAAGAAATCGCAACGCTGCGCCTGAAATAACTTGATGCAGTTCTCGACGGCCTTGCCCGGTGGGTGGACGGCGACAGCGTAACCACCATTCTTACGCATCACCGCCATTGATGGCACATCGGTATCACCATCACCGAAGTAGACCATGTTCAAGAACGGCACCGGTCGACGTCCCTCGGGCATATGCTCATTGATGCTCTGATCAAGATCCTCAATGCCCTTGTTGATGCGAAAGATGTACTGCGTCTTACCGGTGTCGGTAATCACTCGTTTTGGATACGGCAGGTCATAAGCGTCAAACCAGTACTCCGACGCGAATACGTTGTGGAACTCACCGCGAATGCTCGTGCCTTCAATAATCTCTGTGAGCCCCGATGAAATGAGATAGTGGCGCAGCTCAACACCGTGGCTGGCCGGATGCTCCGAGATATAGTCTTTGATTGCCGCAAACCAGTTCGTCACGCCAGGGAAGAGATCAACATCGCGTCCCTGAGCAACGAGATCCTCGCGATCAATGCGAACCCCCTTCTCTTTGGCCTTCTTATAGAGCAGATGCATGTATGTGATCAGCGGATCGGCTTGCTGCTCGCGCGCAATCTTGTTGCTCTCATCCCAAAAATCCTGCGGATCTATGCCGATCTTCGGCATGAACGCGTATTCCTGCATTGGCCTTGGCGAGAGCGTGCCGTCGAAGTCATAGACGAGAGCGATTGTCTTTTTGCCGAACTCCTCGCTCGCATTCTTTGCAACGCGCTTCGCCTTTGATTTTGCGCCGCGAACTGGTCGCTTCGATCCACTTTTCGGTTCAACCGCCTGCGTAGGAGGTTGCGTACGCCGCCCAGCCATAATCAATCCTTGATCGCTTTCGTCTTTAAGTTGCAGTTGCGACCCTGGTCTGATTCGGCGGCTGAACCAAGGCAGCTACTGAAATCAAGCCTTATCAGTCGCTTCTCATATACTTCAATTGAAGCTTGCAACTACTACGGTGCTGCGCCAAGTTGGCCGGTGGAGTTCCTCAGGAGAGGTATAGGTGGGCAAGTATTCTGCGTTCGCACTGGTTCGTAACGCGATAACCGGGAACAGGAATTGGGATCGAGCTTGGCGCGACCCAGAACCCAAACCGCGCTACGACGTGGTTATTGTCGGTGGCGGTGGCCATGGCCTGGCAACGGCATACTATCTTGCAAAAGAGCATGGCGTCCGGAACGTCGCCGTCCTGGAAAAGGGGTGGCTTGGCGGCGGGAACACTGGCCGCAACACAACGATTGTTCGGTCAAACTACATGATCCCAGGCAACACAGCTCTTTACGAGCGGTCTCTCAAGCTGTGGGAGAATCTCAGTCATGATCTGAACTACAACGTTATGTTCTCGCAGCGTGGGCAATTCAACCTTGCCCACTCACCAGCCTCACTGGATGCTGCCCGACGGCGCGGTAACATCATGCGTGCCAATGGCATCGATGCTGAGTTGCTGGACCGCGCAGAAGTGATGCGCCGGCTGCCGTATCTCGATTACACAAAGAATGCACGCTATCCCATAGTCGGCGCCTTGTTTCAGGGGCGAGCCGGAACTGCACGCCACGATGCAGTGGCATGGGGCTTTGCCCGCGGCGCGAGTCAGCTAGGTGTCGACATCATTCAGCAATGTGAAGTCACTGGCTTTCTGCGGGATGGAGAAGATATCGTCGGTGTGGAAACAACGCGCGGTCCGATCCGAGCCGGCAAAGTCGGATTGGCTGTCGCAGGACACTCCAGCCATGTCGCGCAGAAAGCCGGCCTTCGTCTCCCGATAGAGACACACGCGTTGCAGGCATACGTCTCAGAACCGCTGAAGCCAATGATCGATACGGTGATCTCTTACGCAGCGGCGCACTTCTACATCAGCCAATCCGACAAAGGCGGTCTTGTCTTTGGCGGGGATATCGACGGATACAACACCTACGCCCAGCGCGGAGGCCTGCCCAACGTGGAACATGTCGCAGCGGCTGCAAAGGCACTGATACCGAGTGTCTCCAGGCTGCGCATTTTGCGTCAGTGGGCTGGCGTGATGGACATGACAATGGATGGGTCGCCGTTCATCTGCAAGACGCCGATCAAGGGGCTCTATCTTAATGGTGGCTGGTGTTATGGCGGCTTTAAAGCTACGCCTGGCTCGGGCTGGTGTTATGCCTGGACCATCGCGAAAGATGAGCCACATCCAGACAATGCACTGCTTACACTGGACCGCTATCAGCGTGGCATTCAGATTGATGAAAAGGGCATGGGCGCAACAGCTCATCTGCACTGAGGAAAGACGGTGATACGAATCAATTGCCCGGTGTGCGGGATGCGTGACGAGACCGAGTTTAGTTTCATCGGTGACGCGACTGTCAAAAGGCCCACCATCGACGATGGTGATATGCAAGCTTGGTATGAATACGTGTTCTTGCGTGACAATCCTCGTGGCGAACATGTTGAACACTGGCTGCACGTGCATGGTTGCAGGCAAGTCATCACGGTACGTCGTCATACCGTGACCCATGAAATTGAAAGTTGCGAATTAGCATCGGAGGCTGGGCAATGACGATCCAGCCCAATCGCCTTGCAAAGGGCGGCAGGATTGATCGCAGTCAGGTGCAGCTCGTGACGTTCGATGGTCGCCAGCTGCTTGCCCACCCGGGCGACACGCTTGCCTCAGCCTTGATTGCCAACGGTGAACGCACCGTTGCACGAAGTTTCAAGTATCACCGCCCGCGTGCTGTGTTGTCTGCCGGATCGGAAGAAACGAACGCATTGGTCGGCCTTCGTAAGGATGGTCGTAGTGAACCTAATACGCCGGCGACACGGATCGAGACATTCGACGGTCTGCACGCAAAGGGGCAGAATGCTTGGCCCAATGTTCGCACGGATATTGGAGCCGTGAACCAATTGTTCGGATCTGTGCTCGCTGCGGGTTTCTACTATAAGACGTTCATGGGGCCGGTTCTCGGACCACTTCAAGGCACGCGTTTCTGGATGTTCTGCGAGCACTGCATTCGGCAAGCTGCCGGGATGGGCAAGGGTACATATCTTTCTGATCCAGATACGTACGAAGTTGTGAATGCTCACTGTGACGTCCTCGTCGTAGGAGCGGGTCCAAGCGGCATTGCAGCGGCGATCGCAGCTGCAGAGGGCGGAGCTGATGTCATACTTGCTGACGAGGATTTTTCTCTCGGTGGTTCGATGTTGTCAGAGCCTGCTGGCTCCGAGAGCGACCAATGGCTTGACGAAAAGGTTGGCAGGCTTGAACAGCTAGACAATGTCCGCGTGTTGCGGCGCACGACAGTGTTCGGTGCCTATGACAACGATGTCTACGGTGCCGTCGAAAAGTGTTCGGATCACGTCCATGAACCTGCTCGTCATGCGGTGCGCCAACGCTATTGGCGGATACGGACGAAGCAGTGTATTGTAGCGACAGGCGCCATCGAACGACCGATGGTATTTGGAGGCAATGACAAACCCGGCGTCATGCTGGCTAATGCCTTAAGAACTTACGTCAATCGATTTGCCGTGCTGCCAGGCCGCGACGTCGTTATTGCAACAAACAATGACAGTGCGCACCTGACAGCATTGGACTGTGCTGACCAAGGAGCGCGCGTGACGCTCCTGGATACGAGAAACAATATTGCCGATGATCTCAGGACGGCGTTGGACAGCAGTGACGTAGAAGTGCAGCTTGGCCGTAGTATCCTTGAGGTACGCGGGCGCGGACGAGTACAATCCGTTGTTATTGGTTCGGTGGACACATCAGGGCGTATTCAAAGCACGCATCAGACATTGCCATGTAATGTCGTCGGGATGTCAGGGGGATGGTCGCCAACACTGCACCTCTGGAGTCATCCAGGGCGCAAACCTAGTTTCAGTTCCGATCGCCAGTGTTTCGTGCCAGAGCCAGCGAGTACCGCAAGTTTACAATGTATAGGATCAGCGGCTGGGGACAGTGCAATCAAGACGCTCGTAGAACGCGCTAGCAATGCCGGTGCAGCTGCTGCGCGTACTGCTGGCTTCGATAAAAGTAGTTCTTCGCGGCAAATGGTCGATATCCCGCAACTCCGATACGTCGCCGACTGGTCGCGCACACCGGCTGCAACCAGTTTGATGACCGGTGCTGACGGGAAAACCAAAGGCAAAGCGTTTGTCGACTTTCAGCATGACGTGACTTTATCCGATGTCGACCTGGCTCATCTGGAAGGCTTCGTCTCGGTCGAACATCTGAAGCGCTACACCACTTCGGGCATGGCGATCGATCAGGGCAAAACGTCAAACTTTAATGCCCTGTCAAGGATGGCGACTCGGCAGAATTCTGACATTCAGGCGACGGGTACCACCACGTTTCGCCCGCCCTACACTCCGGTATCGTTCGGGGCGATTGTTGGTCATAAGCATGGTAGCCACTTTGCACCGACCCGGCTGACATCCATTCATCAATGGCATGTAGACCGTGGCGCCTCGATGATCGATGCGGGTGCCTGGGTGCGGCCACGTTATTACCCTCGCGGTTGTGAAGGTATGGATGAGGCCTATCGGCGAGAAGCTGCACATGTTCGCGAGCATGTCGGTATGGTTGATGTCTCAACGCTGGGCAAGATTGCGGTCCAGGGACCGGACTCTGCGGAGTTTCTCAATCGAGTCTACGTGAACGGTTGGAAGACACTTGCCGTCGGCCGACTGCGCTACGGCGTTATGTTGCGCGAAGACGGTTTCGTGATGGACGACGGAGCTACGGCGCGCTTGGGCGAGCACGACTACCTGATGTCAACAACGACAACCAATGCTGGGCCAGTGCTGGCGCATCTCGAATATCTTCTGCAGGTGGCCTGGCCCAACCTGCGGGTCAATGTGACCTCGGTTACGGACCAATGGGCGGCGATTGCAGTTGCCGGCCCCAAGTCTAGATCTTTACTCCAAGAAATTGTCCAGGATGCCGATCTGAGCGCTGAAGGCTTACCGAACAATCACTTCGTTATAGGCCGGATCGGCGGTGTGGCTGTCCGCGTTTATCGGATGAGTTACTCAGGTGAGTTGGCCTATGAGATCTATGTCGCTTCCAGCTATGGCCTGCATGTGTGGCAAGCACTGGAAGATGCTGGCGTGCCGCACAATCTTATCCCCTACGGCACAGAATCTATGGGGACGTTACGTATTGAGAAAGGCCACATTGCCGGACCAGAGATTGACGGGCGTACCACGTTGCGCGATCTCAGACTTGAGAAATTCGCAAGCTCAAAGAAACCCTTCGTTGGTTCGGTCCTCTGCAATCGCGAGGAGTTGCAAAACACGGAAAGAGACACGTTAGTCGGCCTTGAGATCATCGGCGATGTCGGTGCCAAGCCTGGCATGTTGTTGTTCCCGCGCACAGGAGATGCCGTTGGACACGGCGAGGGCTTTGTATCCTCGACGACTTACTCGCCGGCTCTGAGCAAGTACATTGCACTTGGCCTATTGAAGAATGGTCGTGAACGGCAAGGTGAAACTGTGCGCTGTATCGATTTTCTCTCCGATCAGACGCTTGAGGCGCGGGTCGTATCGCATCATTTCTTCGATCCGGAAGGTGAGCGCCAAAATGGTTAAGCCCAGGACACCTCTCGACGTTTGCAAAACGCCTCTGACCGGAGATGGCAGCGGTGAAGCTTCGGGCGCTCTACGTATTAGCCGTGGGCCGGTTGGCACCCTCGTGCAAGTCTCAGGATGGGCTCCTGATTTTGATGCCGTGAGCGCACCCACATTAGAAAGACTCGGTCTCAGTGGACTTGGTGAGTTCAATCAGGCTCAGGTCGGTACCCACTGCATCTGCTTCCGAACCGCACCCAACCGCTTGCTGATCTGGCAAAAAGAGAGTGGAGACGTACTGGCGCAATTGGAAGCAGTGGATTCTGCTGTATCACCGATATTAGAACTGTCACACGGTCGGGTGCGGATAACGGTCGAAGGATCGCAGGCTCAGGACCTTATGACCCGTCTTTCAACGATTGATTTCCGCGATCGCGCGTTCTCAGACCTTGCCTTTGCTCAAACCGAAATCCACCACACGTCATGCATGATCTTTCGGCCTCAGAGTGGGACCTATGAGTTGCTGATACCGACCTCGTATGCGCACTCTCTCTGGGAATTCATACTTGACGTAGCGAGGCCATTTGGGCTGAGCAAAGATGAGACAGACTCATGATTGAGCGAGCAAAAAAATTCATATTTTCTTTCGACATATTTGAACACTAACAGCATGGCTCTGTTCCGCCCAAATGTTGTGAGACCTTACTGACTGACGGTTCGTCACTAGCGAGGATACCATGAAGGCTCAGGATTTTCAGGCAACTGTCGAGCG
>NZGY01000090.1 GCA_002689605.1 Filomicrobium sp. | reverse complement strand
GAAGGCGTCAAGTTCCGCTTCCACAGCGGTCTGAAGCAATTCCCGCGCGCCCTTGCGCAATAGATCCGTCAGAGGGTCAGCGACGGCGTCTCAACCGGAAAATTCAATGATGGTAGTGTTATCCATGGTGGTGCGTTCTCGAAGATTGCTGGTTTGTTTGGCAACATCAAACCAACCAGATGCACCGCCAGCTTTCAAACCGCCCGAACACCAGTTTCACCGATAGCTCCATATGAGGCCGTAAGACCGATAGATTGCCCGGAAAATGCGCAATTTAGATTCCTAGAGGCGCGATATTGTGCAAATGTTCGGATTGCGGGACAGTCCATGCTATTGCATAGTTATCACATAGGGATCAGAGACCGCCCTCTAATACGCCCGAAGGTTAGCAAAGGCGGCCTCACGGCGACGAAGGGAGAAGCAATGGTCGATGTCGCAGCTGTCAGTGCAACGCTGGATGCAAATGAAGCTCCTGCCATCTCAATGGCGAGCGTCAATAAATGGTACGGCGAATTCCATGTGCTGCAAAATATCGACCTGACCGTTAAGCGGGGTGAACGGATCGTTATCTGCGGCCCTTCAGGCTCCGGCAAATCAACATTAATCCGTTGTATTAATCGGCTGGAAGAGCATCAGCAGGGCCAGATCGTCGTCGACGGCATCGAATTGACCAATGATGTTCGGAATATCGACAAGATCCGGTCTGAAGTCGGCATGGTCTTCCAGAGCTTCAATCTGTTTCCACATCTGACTGTTCTGGATAACCTCTGCCTCGCGCCACAATGGGTCCGTAAGGTTCCTCGCGCTGAAGCAGAAGAAGTGGCGATGGAGTATCTGAGTCGGGTCAAAATCCCGGAGCAGGCTGATAAGTATCCAGGCCAGCTGTCTGGCGGTCAGCAGCAACGTGTTGCGATTGCACGTGCGCTCTGTATGAAGCCGCGAATAATGCTGTTTGACGAACCGACTTCTGCGCTGGATCCAGAAATGGTGAAGGAAGTTCTCGATACAATGATTGGGTTGGCCGAAAGCGGTATGACAATGCTGTGTGTCACCCACGAAATGGGATTTGCGCGGTCCGTCGCTGACCGCGTTATCTTCATGGACCAGGGCGAAATCGTAGAGCAAGGCCTGCCGACGGAGTTTTTCGGCAATCCAAAGTCGGATCGGACAAAGCTCTTCCTCAGTCAAATCCTGGACCACTAGAGGTTCCCGATTGGGATAAAAAGCACCCCCTTTCAATGGTGCGAGTCCTAATCGTGAGCATGTTGCAACCAAAGGGAGGTTAGTACCTCATGAAATCCAACTTTAAATTATTGCTGGCAGCAGGCACTGCACTTGCAGTCTCCTCTGCAGCTGCATTTGCCGGTGCTGGCGTTGATGCCATCATGAAGCGCGGTGAGCTTCTGTGTGGTGTCAGTGGCGCATTGGGCGGCTTTTCTCTGCCGGATTCAAAGGGTGTTATGCAGGGCCTTGATGCCGATGTTTGCCGTGGTATCGCGGCTGCCATGGGCACAAAGGTCAAGTTCGTTCCGTTGACAGCACAACAGCGCTTTACTGCACTGCAGTCAGGCGAAGTTGATATCCTGTCTCGTAACACAACCTGGACGCTGACACGTGATACGGCTCTTGGCCTGAACTTCACAGCAATCACATACTACGATGGCCAGGGCTTCATGGTACCGAAGAAGCTTGGCGTTAAGAGCGCTAAGGAACTCGACGGTGCGACGGTATGTGTTCAGCCAGGCACAACAACCGAACTCAACCTTGCTGACTACTTCCGTGGAAACAACATGAAGTATACGCCGGTTGTTATCGAAGGCACGCAGGAAACAAACGCTGCGTTCTTCTCTGGCCGTTGCGACGTCATCACAACAGACGCTTCTGGTTTGGCTTCAATCCGTGCGAACGACGCGCCAAAAGGCAAGTCCAACGACTACGTGATCCTTCCAGAAATCGTCTCTAAAGAGCCACTTGGCCCTGTTGTACGCCACGGCGATGACCAGTTCCTGGATATCGTCAAGTGGGTGGTGTTCGCTATGCTGGAAGCCGAAGAGTACGGCATCACGCAAGGCAACGTTGACAAGATGGCTGCTGAGTCCAAGAACCCAGGCATCCAACGTCTTCTTGGCAAGACACCTGGCATGGGTAAGAACCTTGGCCTGAAAGAAGATTGGGCTCACAAGGCAATCAAAGCTGTTGGTAACTACGGTGAAGTGTGGGAACGCCACATTCCGCCTCTCGGTCTGTCTCGCGGCGTGAACAAGAGCTGGCGTGACGGTGGTCTGATGTACGCTCCACCAGTACGCTAACAGAGTAATCTGAAAGAGGCCGCTTCGGTTTGACCGACGCGGCCTCTCTCTTAACCGAAGTCTTACTCAAACTCGGCCGACTGATATGACTGAAGCGACTGCAGGTACCCGCCCTCCCGCTCGTCGCAGCGGCGGCAGAAGCTTTTACGATAAAGAAGTCCAGGGTGTTGTCTGGCAGGTTGTAACTCTTGGCGCTGTCCTTGGTATAGGTTGGTACCTTTATTCAAACATGGTGCACAACCTGGAGACACGTCAGATTCAGACTGGTTGGGACTTCCTGTGGCGAGCATCCAGTTTTGATATCAGTGAAAGCATGATCGAGTACAGCTCCGCTTCGCCCTATTGGAAGGCGCTGTTGGTCGGGCTGATTAATACCTTCCGCGTTGCTATTGTTGGCTGCATTCTCGCGACATTTCTTGGCGTTTTTGTCGGCATTGCCAGTCTTTCTCGCAATTTCCTAGTCAACAAACTGACCGCTGTTTACATCCACGTCCTCCGGAACATTCCAGTTCTGCTGCAGATGATCTTCTGGATCACGATTGCGCATGCGCTGCCTTCGATTCGCGAGGCTGAGCCGGTTTTGGGAACATTTGTTACGCAGCGTGGTATCTATATGCCCGTACCGTCTGCCGACTTCGGCTGGACGACCGCACTTATCGGGCTTGGAATTGCTATTCTTTCCATCTGGGGATTGGGCCACTGGGCGAAGCAGCGCCTGCAGATGACTGGTCAGACATTCCCAGTATTTTGGGTGAGCTTGGCACTTCTTATTGCTCTTCCCGTGTTGGGCTGGGCAATTGGCGGTGCGCCCACCACTTGGGATACGCCGGCACCCAGTCGATTCAATATTCGGGGCGGCATCAATTTGTCGCCAGAATTCTTGGCGGTCTTGGTTGCGCTGACGCTCTACACCTCGGCCTTTATCGGTGAGATTGTCCGAGCCGGGATTCTGTCGGTGCCGAAAGGGCAGATTGAGGCTGCACGCGCCGTTGGTCTGCGCGAAGGCGTCATCATGCGCAAGGTTATCTTGCCGCAAGCTCTGCGCGTGATCGTGCCGCCGCAAACCAGTCAGTATCTGAACCTCACAAAGAACAGCT
Organism: Filomicrobium sp.; assembly: GCA_002689605.1. Classification (GTDB taxonomy): domain Bacteria; phylum Pseudomonadota; class Alphaproteobacteria; order Rhizobiales; family Hyphomicrobiaceae; genus Tectiglobus. The sequence goes on along the minus strand of NZGY01000090.1, from coordinate 16,600 downwards.
CGTTGTCGGTAGCGATTGGTTATCCGGACCTTGTCAGTACGGCGAATACGACCATGAACCAGACCGGGCAGGCGCCAGAGGGCATCTTGATTATCATGGTGGTCTATCTGTCGATCTCGCTCACGATCTCGCTCTTTATGAACTGGTACAACAAATCAATTCAGCTGGTCGAGCGCTAAACCATGTCAACACCAGCTATGAAACCACCTATCACACAGTCTGGTCCGATCGCCTGGGTCAAAGTGAATCTATTTGGCACTATCGGCAACTCGATCATCACGATCGTTATGATTGCTTTCCTGGCTATGGTGATACCGCCAGCTGTCGAGTGGGCGTTTACCAATGCTGTTTGGATGGCTGACAACGCCGCCTGCCGGGCAGCAACTGGTGCCTGTTGGGGCTTCATTACCGAGAAGCATCGCTTCATATTCTTCGGGACTTACCCGTACGAAGAGCAGTGGCGGCCATTAATTATGATGGTCATGCTGCTCACATTGATCCTCCTGACACTCAACACGAGCTTCTGGGGCCGCACGCTCTGGATCTCGTGGATTGTTGCCCTGCCGATTATGTACATCCTTATGCAAGGCGGCATACTCGGGTTGACGTTTGTAACGACGACTCAATGGGGCGGCATGCCATTGACATTGATCCTGTCGACGTTTGGGATTGTCGCATCGTTCCCTCTTGCAGTGTTGCTTGCTCTAGGACGGAGATCTGAACTGCCGGCGATCAAGCTCATCAGCATCATCTTTATCGAGTTCATCAGGGGCGTCCCGCTCATTACTTTGCTCTTTATGGCGAGCCTGATGATCAACTTGTTCCTGCCTGAAGGGTTGAGTTTCGATAAGCTTCTGAGGGCACAGATCGCCATTATTATATTTGTGGCCGCTTACACCGCTGAGGTTATCCGAGGGGGATTGCAGGCACTGCCACGTGGACAGGAAGAAGCTGCGGACGCTCTCGGACTATCTTATTGGTATAAGATGGGCTTCATCGTACTGCCCCAGGCCTTGAAACTGGTCATTCCACCGATGATCAACAACTTCATCGGATTGTTCAAAGATACCACCCTGGTCTCTATCATCGGTCTCTATGACTTCCTGGGCGCAGTTCGAACTGCCGGGTCGGATACGGTTTGGCGCGTGTTCTTTGTCGATGGGATTATCTTTGCAGCGATTGTCTACTTTATCTTCTGCTATGGCATGGCGCTCTATGGACGATATCTGGAAGAGCGATTGAATGCTGAGCGACGCTGATCAAGTGAGGCGTGCGCTTTTTATGAGCGCGGGTCGACATCTTCGTCAGATAACACCACATTGAAGTCAGTCGGCACCAAAGAAGTGCCAGACTGGCTTTTTTATGAACGACGAGGATGTCAAAGATGTCAGAGGCGGCAAAAGCGCGAGCGGTTGGCATAAATCATGTTGCCCTTGAAGTGAGAGACATTGATGAGGCTCTAGCGTTCTACGGTCAGTTCCTTGAGTTTTCGCTTCGTGGTCGTAGCGACACCATGGCTTTCATCGACCTGGGTGATCAGTTTATCGCTCTGTCCGCCGTTCCAGAAGTTACTGATGATCACGAGCGTCATTTTGGTCTTGTCGTGAATGACAAGGGGCTTCTTGGTCGCCGCCTGAAAGAAATGGACATTGAAATCGTGTCTGATCGGTTCATGGATTTCTATGATCCCTGGGGGAACCGCATAGAGATCGTCGGCTATGACAATATCCAGTTCTCGAAGACAGATGGTGTTCTGAGAGGCATGGCATTGAGCGTTCTGCAGAAGAACGAGAAAGCCAAACAAGAATTGGCTGATGAAGGTATGGCGCCTTAGCGTTCCGCCTGTTTGACGAAGTGAGTGCAGCTAGATTGCGAAGGGGTCCGCTCATAAATCAAGCAAAGTGACCGGCGACTTCGTCGGCAATCGACAGTGCTGCAGTCAGTCCCGGGCTCTCAATACCAAACAGCATAACCAAGTCCTCATGGCCGTGCGCTTCTTGTCCATGGATCATGAAATCAGGAACCGGCTCGCCCTCCTTATATAGCTTTGGACGAATGCCAGTATAATCCGGATGAAGCTTATCGGCGTCGAGCGCTGGGTAGTAGGCTCTGATAAACTCTAAGAATTTGGTGAGCTTCTCTGGCTCAAAGCTATAGTTAATTTCGTCAATCCACTCGATATCGGGACCGAATTTGCAACGTCCTCCGATGTCGACAGTGGCATGGAGGCCCAGCCATGCACCCTGTGGCATGGGATAAATGTGCCGAGTAAATGGTGGTTTTCCTGAGAGAGCGTAGTACTGGCCTTTCGCGTAATAGGTTCGCGGCGGCATGTAGCCGTTGGCGTAGGTGAGCGTATCTGCAATGCGGGTCGCGTGCAGACCGGCGGACGCCACGAGACGACGGCAGGTGACGGCAGAACCGTCGGTGAGTTCGATAGCGTAGGCGCCATTCTCTGATTTGGACAACCGGGCAACTTCGGACATCAGGGCAACCTGTGCGCCATGTGTCTCGGCATGACCTTGCAGTGCAAGCATATACTCGTGGCTATCAATGATGCCGGTCGATGGCGATAGTAATGCGCCTAAGCAATCGACCTCTGGTTCAATTGCGCGAACTTCTGCACCTGTTCGATATTCAAGATCGTCGACACCATTGGCAGCAGCTGTTTCTTTTATTGTCTTGAGGCGGTCAACCTGTTCATCCGTGACCGCGACGATGAGTTTTTCGCATCGGCGGTAGCCAACACCGTTTTCTTCGCAGAATTGATAAAGCTTGTGCTTACCTTCGACGCAGTGCGATGCACGCTTGCTGCCTTTCGGATAGTAGATGCCTGCGTGAATAACTTCGCTATTGCGCGAACTCGTTTCCGATCCAATGAGATCATGTTGTTCGACAACCAATACGTCTTGGCCTTTGAGGGCAAGGGCTCTCGCAATCGCCAGGCCAACTACACCGGCGCCAATGACTATGGTTTCTACGTCCGTGGACATGTTCTGATGCTGCTCTGGATGCACGATTATTGATAAAGGCTTCGGGACCAAGTTAGCAGAGCAGTTGGAATTGGGTCGATGGCCCCGCCCAACGTGTCGCCCCGTTAGGTGGCATAATCACAAGGCTGGCTGTGGAAATTGGCCATTGTGCATTGCGGCGAACGAAAAGAGAACATATATAGCGATGGCGAAGCCTTAGGAGCTATATGGCGTTCAAATTTATACATACGGCTGATTGGCATATTGGGAAGAGCTTTGGGGCGTTCTCAATTGAAAAGCGCGCACTACTGAGTGAGGCGCGCATGTCTGTTATTGACCGGATCGCAGATATTGCGAAGCGAGAGGATATCTTGCATGTCCTGGTCGCCGGTGATGTGTTTGACAGTCCCAGACTTCCGGACAGTATTATTCGTCAGACAATGCACCGCTTGGGTCAAGCGAAGAATGTCATTTGGTACATGCTACCTGGGAACCATGATCCGGCTGTCGAGCGCAGTATATGGAGTCGTGTCGAAGCACTCGGCCAGCCAACCAATGTCGTTGTTAGTCGAACGGCTGAGGTTATATCTCCTGCTTCCGGAGTGGCACTGTTGACCGCGCCGGTTACCCGCGCGCGTACCATGCAGGATCCAACATCTTCGTTCAGGTCAATGGCAATCCCAGCGGGAGGCATTCGGATCGGTTTAGCGCATGGCTCAGTTCAACAGTTTGGTCGATCTGAGGCGGAAGAGGCCACAGTGCTTATTGCAGCTGATCGTGCGGAACAAGATGGGCTTCATTATCTCGCACTTGGCGATTGGCACGGCCATAAAGTCATAAGTGATCGCACACACTACAGTGGCACGCCGGAGCCCGAGAGCTTTGTCGATAATGAACCTGGATACGTGCTTGTGGTGTCGGTTGATGGTGGTGGTGTCAAACCAATTGTCTATCGTCACTCGACCGCACAGTACGCTTGGTCGCGAATGGAATTTGCGTTCGATGGCGTGACGACACCTGCAAAGCTGCTGGAGGGGTTGCGGAATGTGCGAGATACTGGTCTGAGGCATCTCCTGCGCGTGAAGCTCGCTGGACAGCTGTCGATGGAGCAAGGGGCTGATCTGCGAGCCGAGCTTGATGCTCTAGCCGACGTGTTATTTTCCTTAGAGGTGAATTGGGAGGGGGTTGATCTCGTTGTGAGGGAAGACGACGAGGAACTTTTTCTGGCTGAAAGTCTGTCAGCACTCGCAACGAAGCTCGGAGATCCGGAACAGACTGGTGAGGGTTCTGATGCGCGCGTGAGGCAACGTGCGTTGCAATTGTTGGCGTGCTTTGCAGCTGCCAACAGGGGCGGACAGGTGCATGTGGATTAAGTCGCTGCGCCTCAAAGAGGTCGGCAAGTTTTCATCAGGGCATTCTGTTGAGGGCCTGAAGCCCGGCCTCAATGTTTTGATTGGTTCCAACGAGTATGGAAAGTCAACCTTGTTGCGGGCAATGCTCGTGCTGTTTGAGTATCCTCACACTTCAAATCATGCGAACGTTCGTGGGCTGCGACCTTACTCNGGCGGTGCGCCGCAGATTGTATGTGAGTTAAATCATGGCGGCACGGATTGGCTTCTGAGAAAGCAGTATCTGACATCCCGTAGCGCCGAACTGCGGACGCTTAACGGAGAGCAGCTGCATCGTGGCGGCGATGTTGATAGCGCATTGACAGTACTGATTGAGGAAGCCGCCGGTTCGCTTGCAACTTTGAAATTGCAATGGNTTCCTCAAGGCGAGGGATTTCGTCCACCGCGCGTTTCTGCCGAGGCGGTGACAACGATCCACGATCTGGTTTCTGCCGAGGTGNCTGCAGCCACNGGCGGCNCACAAGTNAGCGGGATTATACAANGTGTCTCCGACTATTTGGCGACTATGATTACCNCCAAGAGCAGACGGCCAAAGGCGGGCGGTCCTCTGCATGAANCACAACGCGAACTGAAGTCTGTCACTGAGGTTCTCGAAGACTTGAAATTTAAGGAAGCAGCCAATGCGGAACGATTGGCGCGCTTCAATGAAATTTCTGCAGAGCTCAATGCTGCCGAAACCACCAATGATCTCGCACATCTAAATGAGCAAATCTTGGCTAGGCGTGAGGGGATTAAGGCAGCTCAAGAGCGCATTGCTCAATGCGAACTCGTAACGGAGCGCCGGAAACGTNAAGCTGTTGAGACAGATGCTGCAGATACGGCGCTTCGCGACTATTCAAACCGTATTAAGGCTTATGATCAACGTCAGCTCAGAGTTCGGGAGTTGAAGGGAGCACTTGATCAGAACCTAGCCGAGGCANAGNTNAGGCAGGCGCGNCTAGNAGAGTGTACGAAGGAATTCTCGNATCTCGAAGCACNACAGGAAGATTACCNACAGGGTGAAATACGAAAGCAACNGCGAGAGCGTCATAGTGAATTNGTTGCCCGTGTGGATGAGGCGCAGCAACGGTTGCAAGTTGTTCTTGATGTCGAAGAAAAGCTCCTTNCGAACGGCGCGCAGCTGAAGTCTTACAAGGTCGCGCGAGAAGCCTTTGAAAGTGCGCTGCAGCTTAGTCAAGAGATTGAGCGGCTATCCATTGAACTCAAGGCACAATCCGCGANTCTCGAAGTTGATTATTTGCCAGATCGTGCGGCGTCGATCTCGATTAATGCGGAAGAATTGGCAGATAGGACGACTGTCGCCATTGAGTGTCCTACTGTCGTTGACATTCCTGGCATTGGTCAGCTGCGCATTGTGCCCGGACTCAATCAAGAAGTGGCCGACGTTAAGTCACGACTNGAGCNAAGTGAAACGCGTTTGGCTCAGTTGCTGCAGGAGAATNATTGCGGGTCGCTCAATGACTTAGAGACGGCATGGCGCGAGCGGAGCCGATTGGAGGCTGAACGCGATCATCTGCAAGAAAGCCTGAAACAGCTCGCCCCCACTGGCAGCCAAANTTTCAAAACAGCATTGTCTGAACTTCNGGAGCAGGTTGATACGGTCAAGCTGGGCTTGCAGGATGTGGATCNAGNTGATGACGACCGTCTCATTGATCGCAGTACAGNACTCAATGCTCTATCCANTCAATTGAAGCTCATACAACACGACAGTGTGAGACAGGAGGAACGTGCTCAGCAGCTCAGGAGCGAGTTGTTGCAGTTGGAAGAACGAAACGGACAGTCCTCNGAGCAAGAGTTATCAGACCCCAGTCGGAGAGACGCTAAAGTTCGCCAGCTCAAAGACAACTTCGAGATGGCCAATGAAGCTTTAAATTTGGTTGTTCGACAGGAACATGCTCTGCTCGATGGGGTNCCAACGCGANAGGAGATAGCGCAAGATATCGAGGCTGTAGAACGGCAAGAATTGGAGCTGCGATCCAGGGAAGAGCAATTGGCAGCTTTGCGGGAAGAGGCGAGCGTTCTGCAAGGCGCGCTGANGCGCGATACCGAAGATGGGCTTGGTGCCCGCGTGCAGGAAGTTGCAGAGGAGCAGTTCGCAGCGCAGGCAAAGGTTGAAGAATTGCAATTGGAAGTTGCGGCTTTGGAGTTGCTTGGGCAAGAGCTCGGCGCGATCGCAGACGATCGNCAGCGTTTCGTTACCCAGCCGGTTGTNCAGAGGATTGCAGAAATTGCCGGACCTTTGTTCCCGGATGTTACGTTTGGNATGGGTGGGGATCTGGAGCTGAACACNGTAAAGCGTCGTGGCATAGATGAAGGTGTGAGTGCTATTAGTGGCGGGACGCTTGAACAGGTCAGTGTTCTGGCACGATTAGCATTTGCTGATTTGTTGTACGAGGGTGGGTTTGCGTTGCCAGTCGTATTAGACGATCCGTTTGTCTACTCNGACGATGCGCGTCTNGAGAACCTNTTTNAGATCCTGCAAGGCTTGTCCGACAGGCATCAGATTATTGTCATGACTTGCCACCGNACNGCATTTCTCCCNTTGATCTCCAAATACGGTGCGAATGAAGTGATGCTGGGCGATTGGACGGATTAGGGCAGCGTGACTGCTGCCTTAACTTTCCAACAAGATTGCCTGCGCGTCGCTTCACCAACCGCAGCTCAAAGCTTAAAGTAAAAAAGGACCGGAAAATATTTCCGGTCCCTGTGTAGATCCAGCAGAGCTTGGTGCGTTTAACTCGTTGCCGCAGTAGATGCTGGCTCGGGTCGTTGTACACCCGAAAGCGGATCCTCAGATCGTCGCGACTTGCCTTCAAAGAATGCGCCTTGCTCAATCGCTAAAGACTGATGATGGACATCGCCTTCGACGTGACTAGAAGACTGCAGCATAACCTTGCGGCCTCGAATAGAGCCCATAACGTGCCCTCGAACGACAACTTCTTCGGCGTTCACGCTACCTGTGATGCGGGCCTTCTCCCCGATCACAATGTGTGTTCCGTGGAGATCTCCTTGAACCTCGCCATCAACCTGTACTTCACCGGAAGAAATGAGATTGCCCATAATTGTCAAGTCTGGACCAATGACTGAGGGGGCACCAGGTGTACCTGGGCGGGCAGCTGTGGTTGGGCGTGCCGCTGCTGGTGCAGAGGCGCTAGGAGCAGCTCCGAACGCTGAAGTTTGTGTCGTTGCGTTCACCGCAGGGCCTTCCTTTTCTGGCTTTTTGCTTCCAAAATTTGATAGCATTCCCTCATCCTTCCGAACTCCCAACCAAAACTAATATGAGACCGGTCGGAATACAGGAGTGGGGTTGCGCGACCGGCTCAGTAAAGCGCGCGCAAGCTATCACACGATTGTTGGCCAACCGAATCTATTTTTTCTGTTGATCGTCCAGTGTGGATGTTTGGCAACGATTTCTGCGCTGATGACTGATAGTTAGTCGCGTGTCATTTGTCTCGAATCTGGCCGAACTGAGGGCCAGACGCTTGCGGGCTCCGTCCCCTCTGGTCCCATCATGAAGTGTACTTCTGCCATGTTCATCTGTCAAAGGCGGCCGTTTAGGATGGGGCGCCAAAGGCTGTCAGCGGTTTGTAGAATGTTGGTGGCATGCCGCATTCCAGCCTCGCCTCCTCATTGAATGGGGGGCGGATTGGGGATCGAAAGTGTTTTCGAACCAGAGTTTGGAATGTTTGTTCGATTTGCCTTGACTCTCTCTGACACATGAAACGAAACCAGTACATTCCAATTGCGACGTGCTTCTTTTCATCCCGGTAGACTATCTTCAGGATGTCGGCAGACTTTTGATCTTCCGCTTTTTCCAGTTTTTTGATCATCTCAGGGCCAACATCCAGCCCGCGCGCTTCAAGCACCAATGGCACAATGGCCAGACGTGTTAGCAAGTCATGTTTTGTTTCTTGAGCGGCCTGCCAAAGGCCGGCATGAGCCGGTAGATCTCCGTAACTGCCGCCCAACTGTCCCAGTCTGTCGCGAAGCAAATCAAAATGCTTCGCCTCTTCAAGGCCGACCTGCACCCAATTGTCATAGAACAACTGCGGCATGCCTATGGATACAAACCGAGCGATCAGATCCCACGTCATATCAACGGCACTCAGCTCGATATGGGCTAGAGAATGCAGCAGGGCAAACCGCCCCCTTTCACCGGCAGTACTCCGTTTGGGCATTTTCCGCGGTGGTAGGAGTTCAGGCTTGTCCGGTCGTCCAGGTGTGTCAGGCAGAGAGTATTTATGGCCTGGACCATGGAGCGAGATCTGCCGTGTAAACCATGCCTTGGCGGTTCTTTTGGCTAGAGTGGTTTTGGCAGTAAGGTCTGGTTCTTTCACAATCGCGACGGCAGCCTCAGCCAAATTGGCGGAGGCTGTACCAATCACGGACCGATCATCGGAGGTCTGTTGTCCGTCGCCTGTAGTCATCTTTTAATCGGCTCGAAGTGATGGTTGATCATTTGTTAGCTGCAAGTTCCTTGACTGCCTCTAAGACAGCTTCTGCATGCCCTGGAACTTTCACTTTTCGCCAGATATTCGCGATTTTCCCATCCGTGTCGATCAGAATCGTGGTGCGCTCAACGCCCATGTATTTGCGGCCATACATCGACTTTTCAACCCACACGCCGTATTTCTCAAGAACGGCTTTTTCTTCATCGGCAGCAAGTGCCACCGTGAGGTCGTGTTTGTTTTTGAATTTGACGTGCCGCTCGACACTATCAGGTGACATTCCAAGAATCTGTGCCCCAGCTGCGTTGAACTGCTCCTTGAGCTCAGTGAATGCAATGGCTTCTTTTGTACAGCCAGATGTATCGTCCTTTGGATAGAAAAACAGAACCAGCATCTCGCCTTTGAAGTCTTTCAGTTGAACCGTATTACCCGCATCATCAGGTAGTTTAAATGCGGGAGCTTTTTTGCCTATATCATCCATAGATTTGATGCCTTTCTTTGGTCGCTTTTGGGGTTGTGTTATCGCTTGAAAGCAAATTCAAGCTATGGCGAAATCTTCCAAGCCAAGACGATCTGAATTGTTCGCTGCGCTGGGAGATGGGAATGAAATCGTACTATCTCCAGTTTGCTTGCATTTTGGGAAGTTCAGTTCGTAGCATTGTTGCTTAGTCATTCTAGGTTGTGGGGCGCTGAGCGAAAGGGCCAATTTTGTCTGACGTGGTCACAGGGCGGAGAAGGAAGAAGCGTCGAAACCGAGCCGGACCGGGCTTGGATAAGGCTTTGAACACTTCAAATTCCTTTATGGGCTACTTAGGACATACGTTATTGCTCCTCGGGAAGATCCTTATCCCCATAATTTTGCTAGCAGGCGTTGGGATCGGGGTTCTCTACGTGCGCCTGTTGAACGGTCCCATCTCGCTATCATTCCTTGCGACGTCTGTTGCCGAGAGTGTTTCCGCCGAACTGGAAGATCTGAATGTTTCGATCAAGGACTTTGTCGTCGAACTCCGCGGTAGAAGTTTCGAGTTTCGACTGCGCGGCGTCCGATTGTTGGACTCTACCGGAAGCCCTTTTGCTATTGCACCACTTGCCGCTGTTGAGGTGAGCCGGACTGCGTTTTTATCAGGGCGAATTGCTCCGTCCCGCATCGTGCTGATCGAACCTCAGATGCGAATGTTCTACAACAAGGATACGGGTCTGGCTTTGTCACTCGCTCAAGGCGGCCGGGAAAGCTCCAAGCCCGAGCTCGATAAACCGCTAAGCGGAAATTCGTCCCAGTTGCCTTCCAGCGCGCAATCCGAGCAGTCGTCGTTCGGCATCGTATCTGGGCGCATCGATCTTGCGCAGACGATTGTGAAGCTCGCCGCACGAGCGCGTAGCAGATCCGACGCAACGTCCTATCTCGATCGATTGGGTATTCGTGATGGAACGATATTTGTTGATCAGGCTGGCTTGCAGACTGCTTGGCGTGTTCCGACGGCCGAGTTCCAGCTTTCACATTTCGATGCGCGTAGTGTTCTAGAGGGTGAAATATCCGTTGCTTCTACGCGTGGCCCCTGGCGGATAGCAATTCGAGCTGAGGAGTCTGAGCGACGCCAGACGGTGCGATTGACGACGACGGTTCGGGATATCATTCCAGAGACTATTGCTGAAGCCGTTCCTGGGCTTGCGGCATTTAAAACTCTTCGGTTTCCAATCAGCGGTCGGGCTGATTTGGCGCTGTCATCAGAAGGCGTATTGCTAGCTGGCAACTATGACATATCTCTCGGCAGCGGCGCCCTGGACGTGCCGTGGTTGCAGGTCGCGCCACCCCGGCTGGACCAGGGCTTGATCAGGTTGCGCTACAGAAGGGATGGGAATGGTTTGCAGGTTGCCCCGTCTGTGCTGCGTTGGTCAGGTAGTGAAATTACTTTCGCCGGCCACATTAGACAGCGCCAAGCCAACGATTCGAACGTTGCCTGGGACTTCAATCTGCAGTCCAGTAAGGGGCGGCTCGGATTAGGTCGGAAAGGCGAGTTCATTCCGCTCAAAAGGTGGGTCGCTGAGGGAGCGATGCTTCCGGCACAGGGCGTTCTGAAACTCGATAAGGTTATCTCTGAGGCTGGTGATGGCGAGCTTGTCATGAAGGGAGCGGTCTACACCGGCAAAACTCCTGGTGTGACCATGTCCGGTCGTTACGGACCAATGCTGGCGCGGAATTTTTTGGGTTTCTGGCCTGAGATATTGGGTGCAGATGCGCGTAAGTGGGCGAGCGACAATATCTTAGCGGGCCAATTGCAGGGTGCCACGTTCGCCATGCGAATGATACGACCTGCAGGAGCAACAGCGAGCACCAAGTCTGACTACAGTATGAAACTTGATGCAGTACTTAGTGGTGCGAGGTTTATGGCGAACAGCAAGTTGCCTCCGGTGTTTGCTGACAAGGCCAATTTGTCGCTTAAAGATGACCGGTTTCGTTTGACCATTCCGCGGGCAGCATTCGTTTTCGGTGACGATCGCTCTTTGAATATCGACAAGGTGGAGTTGGTCGCAGACCGTATGTTTGAGCCAACGGTTGATGCGAAGACTTCTTTGCGGATCAAAGGTGACTTGCATGATGCGATCGATGTCATTCAAACGCTAGGCGTTGTAGAGGCGCAAGCGGGCCGAGATATCAAGAAGCGTGCGACAGGCAAAGTCGATAGTCGGTTCGAGGTGTCGATTCCACTTGTTCGAGCAGGAACACTGCCTGCGCCAAGTGTGACGGGCCAAGTCCGAATACTGGATGGGAAGATCAAGCAGATTTGGCGGGGATTGCCAGCGACTGGCCGCAAGGTCATCATCGACGTTGCCGAGAATGGTTGGACGGCGAACGGTAAACTCGCAATTGGAGGAACGACGGCGAAGTTTCGTTGGCAACGTTTTTTTGAGTCTGACGAGGCGCGGCAGCCACCCATTCGTGTGACTGCAACTCTTAACAAGCAAAGTCGCAAAAAGTTCGGGTTACAAGTCGATCACATGGTGCGCGGGCCGATGGGTGTCGATGTGGAATTCACCCCCAAAATTTCTAATACTGCTCGGCCTACAACGACTCATGTCAGACTGGATCTGAGTAACTCAGAGCTTGAGATTGATAGTCTGGCTTGGAAGAAAGTCGCTGGAAAGAAAGCGACTGTTGAATTTGACTACTATCAGGCTGACGGCCGGCAGATGGCACGGATTGAGAATATTCGGGTTGAAGGTGGTGGACTCGCCGTTCGCGGAAGTGCCAAAATTGATGAGAAAGATCGGTTAACTTCATTCGATTTTACTGACTTTACACTTAACGTNGTCTCGNGGCTGAAAGTCAAAGGCGAGTTGCGTAAAGGCAATGTATGGCGCGTCTCGGCGCGTGGTGCGACNTATGAAGGGCAAGAGCTCTTCCGCAAACTGTTCTCAGTACAATCATCCAAGGCGCGCTCTACCGATCCAAATCAACCCGGATTAGATCTCNATGTGCAGATCGGAAATGTCCTTGGTTTTTGGCAGACATCGATGAAGAATGTTAGGGTGGATCTCTCGAAACGTGCCGGTAGAATTGCAGCGCTCGATGTTTCTGGAGATCTTGGTGGGAATGACAAGCTGAGAGTGGTTGTCAAACGCGGGCAAGCCCGGCGACGCATGATCGCGACTTCAAACAATGCTGGAACAGTTCTGAAANTGGTTGGGTTCTATCCAAACATCCAGAAGGGATCGCTGCGGGTCATGGTTGACCTTGACCGCCAAGGTNAGATTGAGCGATCGGGCGAGATGCTCGTACGTAAGTTCAGTATTTTGGGTGATACCGTACTGAATGAAGTTATTCAGTCCCAAGGTCGGGCTGGACAGAAGAAGCGTCGTGGTCAAAAAGGCGTTCGCCAGGTCATTGACTTCGAATGGATGCGTGTACCTTTTGAGGTTGGAAAGCGAGACTTCATAATCACGGATGCTGAGATGCGCGGGCAGGTGCATGGTCTGTTGTTGTGCGGCCGTGCAGATTTCTCCAGACGTTTGATGAAGCTCTCAGGAACTTATGTTCCGCTGCAGGGGCTGAGTGCGGTGTTTNGGGTTATTCCTGGTTTCGGCCAGGTGCTGACCGGTGCCAANAGCGCTGGTGTCATCGGCGTGAACTTTGAGATTNTGGGCTCGATGCAACAGCCAGAAGTACTNATAAATCCGCTCTCCCTCGTGACACCNGGTATCTTCCGCGATGTTTTCAAGGCGGCTTGCCCAAAGTCTCAGATCATTCGAGGNAAGAAGCGTGACGCTCCATCTCTTGAGAAANGGANTTCAGAGACCTTCAATCGGTCAACGGATTGAGTGGTTGAGCCCACTACGCTGATTGCAGTTGGTCTGTATCACGATGTGTTGGACGCCTTGACTGCCCCNAGAATTGTNTAGCCGGTCGGACTTANNAGGACGTGACGCTTCTTGCCGAGAGAGAGTTTTATAACTCCCTCTTCAGTCAGGTTCGAGTTGGANANAACCATCTTATCATCNTTGACCACNNTATCATTGACGCGCAAACCACCNCCNTTTAGCTGGCGCCGGGACTCANCGTTGGATTGAGTGAGGCCCGCTNTNACAAAGGCGGCNAGAAGGCCGATCCCAGAGTCAAGCTCAGCCTTGGCAACNNCNACTGTTGGAAGGCCACTGGCCAGNGTNCCTTGCTCAAATGTCTGTTGGGCAGTCTGAGCTGCGGTTTCGGCTGCTTGGCGACCATGNAATAGTGCGGTTGCCTCAGTTGCCAGCACTTTCTTCGCCTCGTTGATCTCGACGCCCTGAAGCGCGGCCAGTTTGCTGATCTCGTNAAGTGGTAGCATCGTGAACAGCTTGAGGAAGCGCTCAACGTCAGCATCTTCCGTATTGCGCCAGTACTGCCAGTAATCATAAGCGCTGAGCATATCTTCATTCAGCCAAATGGCGCCTGAAGCTGTTTTACCCATCTTTGCGCCTGAGGCAGTCGTGAGCAACGGACATGTCAGGGCGTAAAGTTGATGCGTCCCCATTCTCCGGCCGAGGTCTATACCATTGACGATGTTACCCCACTGGTCAGAGCCACCCATCTGCAGATTGCAGCCGTATCGACGAGCGAGTTCGACGTAATCGTAAGACTGCAGGATCATGTAGTTGAACTCGATGAATGAGAGTTCCTGTTCGCGCTCCAACCGCATGCNGACNGAGTCCATGGCCATCATGCGGTTCACCGAGAAGTGTCGACCAATATCCCGCAGCATGTCGATGTAGTTTAGCGCTGTCAGCCATTCGGCGTTGTCGACCATGACGGCNTCGGTCTTATTGTCACCGAATGCCATCAGCTTGGAAAAAACGTCTTTGATGCCGTCTTTATTCGACTCTATTGCTTCAATGGNGAGCATCTGGCGAGANTCATCTTTGCCAGATGGATCGCCCACTCGCGTAGTGCCGCCGCCCATCAGAACGATCGGTTTGTTGCCGCTGTCCTGCAACCAACGCAGCATCATGATTGATATGAGCGATCCAATATGCAGCGAAGGCGCAGTACAATCGTAACCTACGTAGCAAACGACTTCGCCCTTCTCCGAGAGTGCATCCAAGCCGGCAAAATCCGAGCATTGGTGNACATAACCACGCTCAAGAAGCACCTTGAGAAAGTCTGACTTGGGTGTGAAGTCGATATCGGTCATGGTTTTATCGCTCAGACAAATTCTAGTTTGGCGGGTGTATGCAGGCTCGAACTGAGCACTATTNTTTCACGTCGTNTGCTATGGATAGCGGCGGCACATTGCACAGGACGGGGCCAATGGGCAAGATCAAGCGGGCAATCGGTCTGATGAGTGGNACGTCGATGGATGGTATCGATGTCGCGGCGATCGACACAGATGGCCAATCCCACATTCAAATNCNCGGATTTCAAGGGTTTCCNTACCNNGNGGNCTTNCGTGAGCGGNTGAAATCTGCCGTTCATGACGCGCGTGGCTTGCANGACCGTCTTGCACGACCAGGTTGTTTGGCAGAAATCGAACGCGAATCTACGCAACTTCACAGCGAAGCTGTTACAACTTTTCTCGCTACTAAGGGCTGGNCGCCAGACACGGTAGATATCGTTGGGTATCATGGTCAGACTGTGCTGCATCAGCCAGATGCCGGTCTCACCGTTCAGCTCGGCGATGGGCAAGCCTTAGCAGATAAGATTGGGATACCTGTTGTTTATGACCTGCGCGCGGCTGATGTTGCAGCGGGAGGACAGGGAGCTCCGCTAGCCCCCGTTTACCATCAAGCNCTNGCCTCATCTCCTGGGAAGTCTCCTATTGCGGTGCTGAATATTGGTGGCGTCGCAAACGTTACCTGGATTGGATCGGATGACAATTTAGTGTCGTTTGATACCGGACCTGGAAACGCGTTAGTGGACGATTGGGTTAGGCAACACACTGGTCAGTCCTGCGATACTGATGGGAGGCTTGCGCATTCAGGCCAAGTTGATCGGACCATTGTTGAGCAGTTGCTGAGGCATCCATATTTCTCTCAGCATCCACCAAAGTCTTTGGACAGGGATGCCTGGAAGATCGATGGTCTTGATCACCTTTCGTTGGAAAACGGCGCGGCGACACTCACGGCCTGCACAGCCGAGACGATTGCGGCGGCAGAGAAATTGTTGCCATCGCCTCCCGCGGCTTGGATCGTGTGTGGTGGCGGGAGACATAATCAGACGCTGATGGCGATGTTGGCGTCTTTATTGTCTGGTCGGGTAATGACAGCTGAAGACGCTGGCTGGAACGGTGACGCTATTGAAGCAGAAGCATGGGCCTACCTCGCCGTCCGCAGTCTTGAGGGATTGCCTATCACATGCCCTGGAACAACTGGCGTCGTTCGTTCTCAGTCGGGTGGGGTGTTGTGTCAGCCTGGTACTAACCAGCTGTAAGTGTCGTGCAGTTTGCGCCTACTGATTTGTGCTTCGTTGTCCGATGATATGCGCAATTATTTCCTGGTCTTCGGGCTGTAGGTAGCGCCCGGTATCAAGCAGGAAGAGCGTGTACTCTTCGTAGGTTAATCCGCAGGCTCGTGCCTTCTGTAGGCGGCGCAGCATGATGGCATGCGGCACGGACTTCCAGACCTGATTGTAAGCGCGCTTCCAACTGAAGTAGGTGCGGATACCAAACTTACCCCATTCGGGAACGTGTTCGCATTCGTCTTCTAAAGGTGGCCCACCATTGTGGTTATTTGGGTAGGTAGAGCCGGCGGGCAAGCTTGATGCTAGGCGCATAGACCGTTTTGAGGCGGTACGGTCCAGCGGGGTGCTATGCTCTATGCCCATTCCTAGAGTTCCCGGGTCATGCACATGCTGAAGCCATCTTCGATATAGTCAGCAAATGGAGGGCACTGGCGAAATCCATGACGCTCATAGAGCCTGCGGGCAGGGGCAAAGGGTTCCGTCGAGCCAGTCTCGAGACTGATGCGGTTATAGCCGCGCCCGCGTGCCGTGCTTAGGGTATGTTCGACAAGCTTTCCGCCAATTCCAAGTCCACGGGCGGAGGATGCTATGTGCATTGATTTGATTTCACCGTGCGTTGATGAGAGAGCCTTTAAGGCGACGCATCCGACCAGCACTCCTTTTTTCCAGCGGACCAAAAAACGATACCTGACTCTTTTAAGCGTTCAATATCTAGGGCGTGTACGGAACACGAAGGAGAGCTTGCCCTCGCAAATGTAAGATGAGTTGACTCTGTTCGGCTCTGATGTAGTTTTCCCTGCTAACTCATGGCGCCGGCGAGGCATTGGCGGGGCGTAAGTCGCT
>NZGY01000089.1 GCA_002689605.1 Filomicrobium sp. | reverse complement strand
GACGGCGAGCGACTTACGCCCCGCCAATGCCTCGCCGGCGCCATGAGTTAGCAGGGAAAACTACATCAGAGCCGAACAGAGATATGTTGGCTGACAAACATTCGCACTTAGGGAAACGATGCCTGATCGTATTGGCAGTTATCGTGACAATGCTGCTATCTGGTCCATGGGTAATCTACGAGCTGGCGTTATGGCAGATCGAAGGTCGTCCAAAGCCGCCAAAACATAAGGTGCTGTCGGCTGAGAAAGCGTATAGGTTATGGTTATGCTTGGGTCAAAAGCAGCCCATATTTATTCAGAGAAGATCACCACCTTATCTGATCTACGGCCTATTGATTGGTGGGCTAGCGGCAACAAGGACATCAGGTGACTTCGTGGTTTGGCAGATCGCTAAGAACCACAACACTAAGCGAAGCAACAGTCTACGTCATGGCGATCGGCATCTTGCCGGGGCCGGACTGACAATTTCGTTGACTAGAAACTGGACGAGCGATCAGATTTTAACGGCAGCGCACGACATAGTGATGTCTTATCCAAAGCGATATCGTTGTACTCGAAAGANGATCGGTCCACGCGAGTAACAAGAAAGCGGCCATGCATCAGTGAAGCAAAGCANCTGTGTGATTTTGTTTGATTGACTATTGCCATGATCCGCNAGGTAGAGCGTCATGTGGTAAGTAGAAGTGCCTGTGCACAACTCAAGTGCAAGCCGAGACGCTAACTGGGAATGCCGAACATGGCGNA
The DNA here is from genome assembly GCA_002689605.1 of Filomicrobium sp. GTDB lineage: Bacteria > Pseudomonadota > Alphaproteobacteria > Rhizobiales > Hyphomicrobiaceae > Tectiglobus. The sequence goes on along the minus strand of NZGY01000089.1, from coordinate 17,386 downwards.
ATACAACACCATCGAAGTGAAGCCACTTTCAGGATCTATGGGCGCTGAAATCATAGGTGTTGATTGGTCAAAACCTTTAAGCAACCAGCAACGGGCTGATGTGCACAAGGCATTCCTTGATCACATGATGATTTATTTNCGCAATCAAACAATCACACCACAGCAACAGGTCGCGGTNGCACGCCAGTTTGGCAAACCAGCGATCTATCCGTTTCTGAAAGGCCTGGATGAAGCACCGGAAGTTAACGAGTTAATCAAGACCAAGGACGATAAAAAGAACTTCGGTGGTGGCTGGCACTCGGATACNTCCTATAAGCAGGCTCCTGATCTTGGCACGGTGCTGTATGCCCATGAAGTTCCACCGGCTGGTGGCGATACGTTATTCACGAACGCATGCAGAGCCTATGAGGCGTTGTCGGATGGTATGAAGGCAATGCTGAATGGGCTTATTGGGGTATTCAATTCTGACAAATTATACCCTGGCGGCCGAGNAAATCAGCTCGGTCAGCTGGGAGATATGAGTAAGGCTGTNGTCGCCTCAGATGTTNATGAGGCTGAGCATCCTGTTGTGCGTACGCATCCAGAAACCGGACGCAAGGCACTATACATCAGTCGCGCTCATACTTTGCGCTTCAAGGATATGACAATCGAGGAAAGCAANCCTNTAATCAATTACTTAAGCGATCAGATTGTGAGGCCGGAGTATCAATGCCGACTACGTTGGGAGCCAGGTACGTTGGCGATCTGGGACAATCGCTCCACACAGCACTTGGCACTCAACGATTATCAGGGACAACGACGTNACATGCACCGNGTGACTATCGAAGGTGACAAGCCTGTTTAAGATGCATCGCTGCACCTCATAGGGAAGTTAGCNATAGTACTGGGCAATGAAAGANTCGATNACTACGTCGTGCCACGTTCCATCCAAGTCCCGGTTGTGAAATCCGACATGCCCTCCGCCTGGTGAAATGACGACCTTTGCTTGTTTGAGGACAACGTCGCGAAGCTGGTAGTACGGCTGAACAGGAATCCACGGATCGTCTTGTGCATGNATGAGTAAAGTGGGCGTCGACAAGTCAGGAACGAAATCTGCTCCAGCGGTTCGTTTGTAATAATCATCGGCATTCGCATACCCATTGCGCGGAGCAGTAAATCGATCATCGAATTCATAAATCGACCGACATGAAGTGATGGCTTGCCGCTCTGCCTCGTCCAGCGATGCATGAGGTGAAAGTGTGTCNTGCTTCATGCGTTGCAATAAGAAGCGATGGTATACCCAATTACGTAGTTCCATGATCCGCCGGGCGGCTTGAGCAGGACGGATAGGTGCGCACACTGTCGCCGCCGCTAAGAACGCATNTTGTGCCCAAGGCTCTGCCAGTGAATTCAGAAGGATGTTGCCGCCAAGTGAGAAGCCAATTGCGATAACTCCATCAGATTTGATGTCTGGCTCGAGCCCCTCGATGACTGCGCGAATGTCTTCGGTGCAACCAGCAAAATAGTAGCCACCGCAAGTTGAACGTGAAGGACCGGCACCCCTCAGATTGAGACGTAAAACGCGCCTGCCCTTGGCTAGATGGAACTGCGAACTTTCGAGAACGTACGCGCTTTCCTCGCAACCCGTCAGACCATGGATGAGAATAACGAGTGGACCCCTCNTATACCCATGGGGCTGATCTAGCATACCCGACATGCGATCGCTTCCGCCGTGGGGNAGTGGGAATTCAAGGCGCCGCGACCGGGCNGTGAGTGGCTTGTNCGAAGCAACAAGCTGATTGCGCATTGTCTGGAGGTCACCGCCCCACCAGGGCGCACGACTATTGAATGCAGGCGCTCTCAGTCCTACAAAAGGTGACGCAGGTTTGGTGAAGACTTGTTCTGTCATTCCAATCGATCACGAAATCAACTTCGCGCCTTGACGTCTCAACTGTNGAGTTCAGGCAGATGCGGTCGTTGATCTGCCCATGGACGAGATTGCTCGAACAAGGCCGCAGCACGCAATAGCAACGCGTCTTCGCCGCGCCGTCCAACAAGTTGAATAGCAATAGGAAGNCCATCGGAGCTAAATCCTGCCGGCAGGGTAATAGCTGGGTTGCCACTGAGGTTGAAGGGATGGGTATAAGGATACCATGCCTGCCTCACTGTCCCAGCGGGCTTGTNGTTAATGATGACATCGCCAAAGAAATCATGATCGATGCTGAGTGCAGTGCGTGATAGTGTGGGNGTCACCAAAATGTCTGTATCTTCGAACCAGGTTTGGACCTGTCGGTAAATCTCAGTCCGGGTGAAGATGCACTCAATGACGTCTTGCCCAGAAGCAGACTGTCCAAACTCCATTTGTTTCAATAAGGTCTCACTCATCCGGCTCCCAAACTCTGGAACGAATTTNCGGTACCGGGCGTTCAGAAGCGAACCCCACAANAGTTGGAACGTCGGCTCGCTTGGAGCGAAATCATCTTCCATGTCAGATAGTGTTGCACCGTGGTCGGCAAAGCTATTGACCGCCGCTTCGCAGGCGTTCAGCACTTCATCATCGACGAGCGTGTTGCCAAGAAATGGTCGCCAGCTCATTCTGATACCATTGAGATCACGCGCCTGATCTACCGCGTCGACAAAGCCCGTACTCGGCAGAAAGTAAGAGTGGGGGTCGCTGCTGTCTGTACCTGCCATGGCCTCCAGCATCAGGGCACAGTCACGTACCGTCCGCGAGGTTGGGTCGATGTAGGATGTGTTGCCATAAGCGTCAGGTGCTGCATCGTGTGGAACGAGACCCAGGGATTTTTTGAAACCCACAACGCCATTGCAAGCTGCGGGTATGCGTGTTGAACCTCCGCCGTCTGTAGAGATTGCCAGCGGTCCAATACCGGCGGCGGTTGCCGTTGCTGCACCACCGGAGGAGCCACCTGAGGTGTGCTCGCGACTCCAGGCATTGCAGGTGCGCCCAAATAATGGTGCTTCTGTCAGTGGCTTGTGCCCGAATTCCGGTGTCGTTGTTTTCCCAATAATGATGGCTCCAGCAGCCTTGAGGCGAGCGACCGAAACCGCGTCTGTCTTTGGAACATTGTCCTCGAAGACATACGAGCCAAAAGTCGTTCTGATACCGGCAGTATTGACAAGGNCTTTGATTGTGACCNGAACGCCATGGAGTGGCCCCAGTTCTTTGCCTTGCATGACAGCTGCTTCAGCATAACGTGCGGTGGAAATTGCCTCATCGGCACTTATTGTTATGAAAGCATTTAGTACCGACTGAGACTGCTCCGCGCGTCGCAGGATTGCCTCAGTAATNTCTACNGGCGACAGAGATCGGTCTCGGATCATACNGGCAANNTNGGACGCAGACGTATAAGCAAGTTCGTTCGATNACATGGTATTCTTCCCTACGGCGCTTCGGCAGGGNCAGTTTACCGCAATTGTGTCGGCGAAGTCGAAAGTGTTNATCAATCTTNCAGAGGCGAGATCGAGATAGTTCCCGGAACCTGGTGCCAATGGGGCTATGACCTGCCGAAGCAGGCAAGAGCNGGGANCTCAGGCTCGCCGCTCTNACAATCTGACTTGCTTAAGCTGCGTTGNCCTTGGCTTCCGCGCGGCGCGCATGGAGTACAGGCTCCGTGTAGCCGCTCGGTTGCTCCACTCCTTTGAAAACCAAATCGCATGCAGCAGCAAACGCTACGCTGCCGTCAAAGTCGGCAGCCATCGAAGTATAAGCGTTATCTCCTGCGTTTTGGCGGTCAACGACCTCTGCCATGCGGCGCATCGTGTCCATCACTTGGGTTTGTGTGCAGACACCGTGATGTAGCCAATTCGCCATGTGTTGTGCAGAGATGCGCAATGTGGCCCTATCTTCCATTAAGCCCACATCATTGATGTCGGGTACTTTCGAGCAGCCGACCCCTTGATCAACCCAACGGACAACATATCCAAGGATACCTTGCGCGTTGTTCTCCAACTCGCGCAGCACCTGCTCCTCTGACCAATTGATGCCTGTAGCGAGCGGAATTGTAAGAATATCGCTGATATTGGCCATCGGTCGCTCGCGAAGCTCTGCCTGTCGCGCGCGAACGTTGACGGCATGATAATGCATTGCGTGAAGCGTCGCGGCCGTGGGCGACGGAACCCATGCCGTGTCTGCACCAGCCATAGGATGACCGATCTTCTGCTCAACCATATCTGACATGAGGTCTGGCATAGCCCACATGCCCTTGCCGATTTGTGCATGACCAGGTAATCCGCAAGCCAAACCGATATCAACATTACGGTCCTCGTACGCTTTGATCCAAGCCGTTGCCTTCATATCGGCTTTCGGGATCATCGCACCAGCATGCATGGATGTGTGAATCTCATCACCGGTCCGATCCAAGAAGCCAGTATTGATAAAGAAAACGCGATACTTTGCAGCTCGGATGCATTCTTTCAGATTCACACTGGTCCGGCGTTCTTCATCCATGATGCCCATCTTGAGCGTGTTGCGGTGGAGACCGAGTGCATCTTCGATGGCGTCGAACAGATCATTGCTGAAGGCGACTTCGTCGGGGCCATGCATCTTCGGTTTAACAATATAGATGGAACCGGCTCTGGAATTGCTCAGCTTGCCTGTGCGGCGCAAGTCATGCAGAGCGATGGTGGACGAGATTAATCCGTCCAAAAGTCCTTCCATGGCGGGCCTTCCATTCCGGTCGAGAACCGCATCGCTTTCCATCAGATGCCCGACGTTGCGTACAAGCAGCAATGATCTGCCATGAAGTGTTAGTGTAGAGTTGTCCGCAGTAGAGAACGTTCGATCGCTGTTCAATGCTCGGCGAATGGTCTGACCAGCCTTTTCAAACTCTTCGACAATGTCACCTTTCATGAGACCTAGCCAATTGCGGTAGGCAGCGACTTTGTCAGCGGCGTCCACTGCCGCGATCGAGTCTTCGAGATCACAAATCGTACTAAGTGCAGCCTCAAGTACAATGTCGGCTATGCCCGCGGTGTCAGTGGAGCCAATCGTGTGCGACCGATCAATTTTGATCTCAATATGAAGTCCATTGTTGCGTAGAAGAAGGCTCTCGGGCGCGTCGGCATTGCCAGTATATCCAGCAAATTGTGTAGGATCATTTAGACCCACACGACTTCCGTCTCCGAGGGTGGCAACCAATCTACCATCCTCACAGGAAAGCGATGCTAATTCCGAGTAGCTCTGTCCATCGAGTGGAACGTGCTTGCCCAGGAAGGAACGTCCGGCAGAGATAACGCGCTGACCACGGTCTGGATCGTATCCAGCACCGCTCGGCAAGTCACCCAGTGCATCGGTGCCGTAGTATGCATCATAAAGACTGCCCCAACGCGCGTTCGCAGCATTGATGGCGTAGCGAGCATTCGAAACCGGAACCACAAGCTGGGGCCCAGCGACTGATGATATCTCGATATCAACGTTGTCAGTTGTGACCTGGAAGTCGGCTCCTTCAGGTTTCAGGTAGTTGATCTGACTTAGAAATGATTCGTACGCAGCCTGATCATGAGCTTGGCCGTGCCTTTCCTGATGCCAAGCATCGATCTGCTGTTGAAGCTGTTCGCGGATGCTGAGCAACTCTCGGTTTCTGGCGCCGAATGTATGGATGATTGAATCCATCGCGCTCCAGAATTGGTCCTGGGCGAGGTCCGTGCCGGGCAGTACTTCGTCGTTGATGAATGCGTAGAGTTCTGGCGCAACACTAATGTCGCCTACCTGGACGCGGTTTGTCATTGGACTCTCCGTGAGTTTGGAAGTTGAGGAGGCAGATTCGCGGAGACGAATCGAAAGGCATTCCTAAAGATTTGCTGCACTGCCGCAACGCGGCCAAACGCCATTAAACTTTGGTGGAACTGCCTGAAAAAACATCAATAAGCATCAATAAATGGGAATAATGGCTGCTGTATAGATATTGCGGCGCACACAGATTGCTGGAAATGCCGTAGCCAACGTCAAATCAGTCGCGCGTCTATACAACTTGCGCGGCTGATCACAGTCCGTCTGAGTGAGCTTCCTGGGCTGCACTGCTCAGCGCGACTGAAGGAGAATTGAATTCTTCTCTATGGAAGGCGAGAGAGAGATCGCTAACAATGCACCAGCTCAGGATTTGGTGCGTCTGTGACAAGGTTCTGGAGTGCTGGCACAGGCTCTAACAGCTTCGAGATATCAGGCATCGGTTTCGCTAGTTCTGTTGAGCTAGCGAATTCAGTTTCCATTGCCTCAGCAATATCGAGAAGCGCGCCATCACCTTTGAAGCGACCGATGATCTGCAGACCGAACGGCAATTGATTGTCATCCAAACCGCACGGCAGCGATACCGCTGGGTTCGTCGTCAAGGTGATGTACCAAGCCATAGCGAGCCAGTGGTAGTAGGAGTTCAACTTCCGCCCCAGATTCGACTGAGCCGATTAGCTTACCGTCGATGCATGAGTGTTGTCACCGCGTGTTGGCGCTTGATAACTACTGGGCATTGCTCCCTCCTCGGTTGGGTTGGTCGTCTCCTTGTCCGTCCTTTTCTTGCTCAATCACTATTGTGTCATGTGCGACAAGTGCGTAATGAAGCCACGAATTGCAGACAAAGGAAAGCACTTGTTCCCCGCAGCCTTTCAGTTAACGCCGTTAATCGCCAGCGCGTTGGTCATCTTGGCCGTGGTCGCAGGTCACCGCTATCGCCGAAACTGGCAGCAAGAAGGCCCTGTTTGGAAGGCTTGGTTATATGGCTTGTTAGCTGGTGGCGGATTGATTGTTCTGGCTTTCACACCGCTCACGTATGGCGGAAATTGACTGTATTGAGCCATGTCAGCGAGGGTGGCTTACCGCCGATCAATCCATAGCGCACGGGCCGGATGCACATCCGATGCGCTTTGCCTCATTGCAATGATATCACGCGCACGAGACGATCGTACTCGTATGCATGGCGTGTTGCATCGAGTCCTGGCAAGGTCTACCCGAATCGGGTGTAGTTCATACAACCTGCCTGCTCGTGGATCGCGTATCATTTGTGATTGATCCGTCTTTATCTTGTCTTCTCTTTACGGGTCAATTGCAATGCCAAGCTCAGAAGCGCCAACGATTGCCAACAAGCGTGCGCGAGAATGGCTAGTCGTGCTCAACGCATATCGCAAACCATCCGCTGGGCGCGGTATCTTCGAGATCGCTATCACAATCGTACCACTCGCTGTTTTGTGGGGGCTATCCTGTTGGGCATATAGCGTCAGCTTTTGGCTCTCGCTTATAGTAGCTTTCCCGGCCGCTGCTTTCCTTGTCCGACTATTTCTGATCCAGCACGACTGTGGTCATGGTGCATTCTTCCGACGTCGATCGACAAACGATTGGGTTGGGCGCATCCTTGGTGTCTTCACTTTGACGCCGTACGAAGTCTGGCAGCGAAGCCACGCCGTACACCATGCAACGACGGGCAATCTCGATTCGCGTGGTATCGGCGATGTCCGCACACTCACAGTGGATGAATACCAAGCATTGGATAAGCGAGGCCAGATCTTCTATCGCATTTATCGCCACCCACTGGTCTTTCTCGGCATTGGGCCAAGCTACGTATTCCTGTTTCAGAACCGCATACCATGCGATTTTATGTCAGCTGGCTGGCCGTATTGGGTGAGTGCGATGCTGACCAACCTTGGCATCGCCGCCTTTACAACTGTCATGGTCCTAGTTGTTGGCGTGGTGCCGTTTATCGCCATCCATCTGCCAATCGTTATTCTGGCCGCCACGTTGGGCGTATGGTTGTTCTACGTCCAACACCAGTTTGACGAAGCGCATTGGGAAAGACAGCCGGACTGGGATGTGCACGATGCCGGACTTCATGGAAGCTCGTACTACGACCTTCCTAAGGCGCTGCAATGGCTAACGGCCAATATCGGCATGCATCATCTCCACCACCTGTGTAGCCGCATACCATTTTATCGCCTGCCTCAGGTTCTCAGAGACTATCCCGAACTGGCCGATGTCAAACGCATCACTCTAGTCGAGAGCTTTCAATATGCCGGTCTTCAGCTTTGGGACGAGCGAACCAAACGGTTGGTTTCCTTCAAAAGCCTGAGCCCCGCTTAGTCAGCCTTCTTCATTTTGACTTTCTCAATCGACGCGATTGGTCCACGTGACCTACCGGACCGCTCCGCAATTTCTACATCTTGAGCCGCAATAATCGCTTCAATTTGTTCATCGCGGTCCATGAGTACATCGAGTTCGGATACAAGAATCTTGCGGTTGGATGTCTGGCTACCGTCTTCGTAATAGACGTTGAACAGCTCGAACTCCTGGCGTGCCTTAGGCTTCATGCGTCCCATGTTACTATCTCCTTTAGCCCGCGATTGAGTACAGGCTCTGTTTCGTGCTCATTCCAAGGTCAGGTGCGATCCGATGGCTGGGCGTCTGAGTTCTAAGCAACAGCGGAGCGCTTTTTGTGAGAAGCGTGATATCGCTTTCTTTTTTTATGCGCCGGCTTGGTTGTTTTCGCTCCAGGCCTGCGCGAAGTACCTTCCCCAGTTCGATGGTTGCTTTCGTCTCCAGACTTCTGAGGCCGCTTCCGACGAGGGGCGTCATTTTCTCTTTGCTTAGGCTGGCTGGGTTTGGGAATCCGAGCCTTTGAAGCGTTACCTTTTGATTGCGATCTCGGTTCAGCGGCAATGTCGGAGACCTCGCTGGGGATCTCTATGCGGATCAGCTTTTCAATACCGCGCAGGTATTTCAGCTCGGATCGATCGCATAGCGAAAATGCGCTACCGGAAGCGCCAGCCCGTGCCGTGCGTCCGATCCGGTGGACATAAGCCTCGGGCACTTCCGGCAATTCGTAGTTGATAACATGTGACACACCATCAATATCGATGCCACGAGCGGCGATATCCGTGGCCACCAAGACCTGGACCTTGGCATCCTTGAATGCTTCTAGCGCACGTTCGCGCTGGTTTTGGCTTTTATTGCCGTGGATCGCCGCGGCGGTAATTCCGGCCCCCTCCAAATACTGGGCTACTCGGTTGGCTCCACGCTTCGTACGCGTGAAAACAAGTGTCCGCTGCATATTGTGGTCATGGATCAGCTTTTTGAGGGCGGCACGCTTCCGGTCCGACTCGACATGAAGAATGCGCTGGCTCACGCGCTGTGCAGTTGAAGAAACGGGAGCCACAGAAACGCGTTTCGGTTCCCGTAGAAAGTCTCTTGCAAGCTCAGCTATAGATGCAGGCATCGTTGCGGAGAAAAACAGAGTCTGGCGGTCGCGAGGTAACCGCGAAACAATGCTTCTGATGGGTTTGACAAAACCCAGATCCAGCATTTGGTCAGCTTCATCGATGACCAGTATATCCGTCTGATCGAGCTTGATTGCACCGCTTGTGAGATGGTCGATCAGACGTCCAGGTGTGGCGACAAGAACTTCCACACCGCGCGCGAGCTGTTTGATTTGCGCATCATAGCCAACGCCACCGAATACGGTCGCTATTCTGATGTTCACATTGCCGGAATAGGTCGTAAAGCTGGCGGCGATCTGTGACGCAAGTTCGCGCGTTGGGGACAGTACTAAGACACGCGTACCTTTGCGCGGCAATGCGCAACGGTTCGTGACCAGGCGATGGAGAATTGGCAGCGCAAACGCAGCCGTCTTCCCGGTACCAGTTTGGGCAATACCAAGTATGTCCCGACCAGCGATGGCTGGCGGAATGGCCTTGGTTTGGATTGGTGTCGGCTTTGAATAGCCTTCACGTTCGAGCGCTTGCTGAAGACAGCTTGCAAGCTCCAGATCAGAGAATGTCGTCACATGTTTCCTTTAGACGTCAAGATCGAGCGGCCAACCAAAGAAGGCCTCCTGTTCAAGGTCAAGATCTCAATCGGCAATACGACGGCCCGCGTGGCCAGGGTCGTCGAAATGTTAAGAATTGTGTATGCTCTACAGCGGGNCAATCAAGTCACGAACCGATCAGGTGTGTCTAAGCTGTCGTCCCTTCACGCGGCCGGAGCACCGAATAAGTTCCAAAGCTANTGACACGTTTCATAACAAATGTCAAAGCGACGTACTGGCTGAAACCATAATTCTGCGTGGTTTTACAATATCTTCGGCGGATTTAACTGATCAGGATGATCTGACCGCCAGATAAACGGACTGAGTTGCAGGCGTGACTTGATACGGATTGTCAAAGGTTACAGGTTCAGCGCTGGCCGAAGAGAATACCCTCTCCAATCGAATGAGAAAGCTCTCGTCCGGAGGATTGTTAGACCAAAGCGCAAATATTCCACCCGGCAGCAAATGCCTCGAAAGGCGCTCAAGTCCAGTTTCTTCGTAAAAAGAGCGGCTACGGTTATCCAACAGTTCTTCTGGAGAATGGTCGATATCGAGAAGGATGGCATGAAACTTCCGACCAGGCTGCAGATCATCAAAACCGTCCTCGGAAGCAGATAGCGCGAAGAAATCTTCATGTCGCAATCGAGTTCGGGGATCATCAACAATCTCTGAACTGAGCGGCAAGAGATGATTTTCGTGCCAGCCGATAACGGCCTGCAGGAAGTCGACGACAACCAGTGAGCGCACCGATTCATGTTTGAGAGCNGCGCTAGCCGTATAGCCCAGGCCCAAGCCCCCCACGACAACATCACAGTCACTCTGANATAGTTTGGCTAGCGCGAGATCGGCGAGTGCGATCTCAGAGGCTGTGAACAAGCTTGACATCAGGAATTCTTCGCCGAGCTTGACCTCGTAGACTTGTTTTCCAACCAATGGTTCCATCCGCCGACGCAGGCTAACGGCACCAATCGGAGTCTCATGATAATCAAGCTCTTCGAATTGCATGGTCACGGCACCGTTTCCTTTNGTGCGCATCGGTTCCACGGAATGGAATTCGCGCGCATATTCCCAACTACATCATAAAGTATTGCTGCGCGGGTTCGGGGCAGACCCAACCTTCCANCCAACTTCGGGCCATCCAAATTCAGGACAGAGCCATACTAGAGAATCACAAACACCCGCAAAACAGTGTATGCTTGCCAAATGCCTGCATTCTGCAGCCGCAAGGCTTGGTTTTGCCCGTATCACTGACACAGGAGTAGTTATGACTCAGAACCCCTTTGCCGTGCCCAAGGAAATTCGCGAAATCACTGAAAAGAATATCGAACAAGCCCAGGCAGCATTCGGCCAGTTCAGCGATGCAATGACACAAGCCATAAGCATGTGGACCGAAGCCGTTCCGGAAAACAATCTCACGTCGGGCTTTGCGATGGTTCAAGAACGGGCGATGCACTATGCCAAAGAGAATGCTGAAGCCGGACTAGGGCTGGCAACCGACATCGCCAAAGCAAAGGATGTTCAGGCGATTCTCGCACTCCAGACGAGTTTTGCGCAAAAGCAAATGCAAGCCTATGCCCAGCAGACACAAGAATTAGGGCTATTGCTTAGCCAAGCCGGCAAAGCTGCGGCAGATCAAATGAAGCCGAAGACGTAGGCACCAAAAAAGGTCTCGCTAAAGATTAGCGAGACCCATGAATGCCCGATCAACAACAGAAGGGCGTTACCTATCTAGGTGCTCGCAAACGAAGACCGCAACGCCAATTCTGAAGCGCGTCCTACCGGCCTGTTTCGCCCTTATTTGCCCTTAGTTGGCAGCAATCCTTCGCGCTGCGCGCGCTTNCGAGCTAGCTTCCGCGCCCGTCGAATGGCTTCACCCTTTTCACGGGCACGCTTTTCAGAAGGCTTCTCGTAAAACTTCCGCTGTCTCATCTCGCGGAAAAGCCCCTCACGCTGCATCTTCTTTTTAAGCACTTTCAGCGCCTGATCTACGTTGTTATCGCGTACAGATACTTGCATTCAAATTCCTTCCTTGAGCTGACCTAATCTTATCAGTCAGCGAACCGCCCAANAGGTCTGTGGCGGCTCAATTGTTCATCAGATATCTGGAAACCGCTCTTCAAACGCGTCCTGCTTGAGAGGGCTTGTTAAGCGAACAAGCCTTCTACCAGTCAACTGTTCGGCAGCATCACCCCATANAGCTTTCCACNATACACGCTTTTTCACGGCTTGTCCGTGCGAATTCTTGGCATAGAGGGCAGAGNCTAAGATTTTCTCTGTTTTTCTGAGATTTAGGTCCACAATTTATTCCGGAACACCGCTACGATGCTTCTTTTGAGGTTGCAAGCTGTGAGGAGAAGGGGCTTTGACGTCCGGTAGTGGCAATAGAACAAAGAAGTTAAATGAATATGCAACTTAATGATTTAGGACTGAAATTTGGCGAGAGGCAGTTCATAAGAGCAAGGAGGTGGGCGGCGATGTGCGTATCCTCGCTCAAGCGCAGCTTGACAAGGTCAAGCATTCTGCAGGCCATGTTGCNCGCNTTTTTGCCATTATCAAGCTTCTGCGCGTCTAGCTCGATGGCTCAAGCCATCAAGGAGANGCCATTCTGGCCAGAGATCCAAGCCTTTCTCGAAACCGACAAAACCCAAGGTCTCACGTCCTGTCGAACGCTATTTGTCGGCTCATCAAGTATCCGTTTTTGGACCAGCCTGAAGAGAGATTTACCGGAGCTACGGGTTATACGCCGGGGCTTCGGCGGCGCTCATCTCACACATGTTATTCGCTACTTCAATCAGCTGACCAAGCCGCATAAGCCGCGAGAGATCATCCTTTATGCCGGCGAGAATGACATCGCGGCTGGGCGATCACCCAAGAAGGTCTTGGCAGCCCTTAAAGACTTTCTCGCTGCCAAGACGAACTCTCTCGGTCCAACGCCTGTTTATTTCGTCGCGATAGAGCCCTCGATCTACCACTGGGATAAGTTCGACCGACAATCTCGCACCAACCAAATGATCAAAACGTTTTCCCAGAAGCGCGCGGATTTGGTGTTCATTGATGTCGTTCCGTTGATGCTGCATGACGGCAGGCCCAAAGACATCTTCATGCGAGACAAGCTGCACATGAACCGCGACGGGTATGCGTTGTGGACTGTGGCTGTGCGTCGTGCCTTGAAACAAGCGAATGCACCAAAGGCGACCTACTGCAAATCATAGAGTAAGCCGAATTCAACTATTGCCGCTGCAATGATCACGGACTTCGAGCACAGCATTGGATATGATCTCAAAAGAAAAGTTCGAGCGCTGACCTAAACAACGATTGGTATTGCGCTGAACTGATGTAGCGAGACTGATCGGCAAACTGTGGAGTATTGAATTGCCTGTCATTGATATTGAAGGTGCCGCACAGCGCATTTGGGATGCAATGCAGGCCGGCGGCGTTGCTCTGATCCCGCTTGATGTCGCTTACACCGTAGCAGCGCAGACGATAGAGGCGATCGATCGTACATACGCGGCAAAAGGGAGGAGCTTCTCTAAGCCATGTGGGTCGCTTGGTAATTTTACGATGGCGCGAGAACTTCTCGACGTCGACAGCCGCGCATTGGAAATCGTTGAGGCGGTGGTAGTTGACTATGATCTCGCAATGTCAGTCGTCGCGCCTTACCATGCTGACCACGAATACCTGGCAACCATCGATCCGCGCTGCATTGAGCGTTCCACCAAGAACGGCACAATGGATATCCTCTTAAATGCGGGTCGGTTGCACAACGCCTTGGCAGACCTGGCATGGCAGAAGAAATTTCCCGTTCTGGGATCATCTGCAAATGCATCCCTGTCAGGCAGTAAATTCCGGCTCCAGGATGTTGAGCAATCGGTGCGGAATGCAGCCGCTATTGAAATCGATTACGGCCTCGTACCCCTGCATAACGCCGAGCGGATCTCAAGTACGATTATCGATCTCGTAACGCTTGAAGTACATCGTTTCGGCGTGAACTATGCTGTGATCAAGGACATTCTCAAACGGCACTTTCAAATTGTTCTGCCGGATAAGCCGCTCGCGCAAGATCAATTGATCCGCGGTGCAGCCCGTGGCTAGGTCAGATTTTCAATTCTACAAACAAGGACACAAGAATGGCGAGAATTCCTTATCCAGATCCTGATACGCTATCCGACGAGGCGCGTGAAATGCTCGGTCGGCTACCAGCCAAGATCCGCATATTTGATATGATCTCGCACGCAGACACCTGTCTCAAGCCGATCATGAAACTTGGCGGTGCGATACTCGGGAAAACCAAACTCGATCCGTTGCTGCGTGAGCTGTGTCTGTTACATGCCGTGAAGCTGGAAGGCGGGATGTATGAGTACGTCCAGCATGTGCCAGTTACGTTGGACTTAGGCGGCACCCAGGAACAGATCGATGCCATTGCTGCCGGCAACGACGCTGCGGGATGTTTCAGCGACCTTGAGAAAGCAGCGCTGATGCTAACTCGTGAGGTGGTCGTGGATGTGCGGGCGTCGGAAGCTACACTGGAAGCTGCAAGGGCGCATCTCACAGAACGCGAGATCGTGGAGCTCATCATAATGGCTGGCTATTACATTACGTTGGCGCGCGTCACTGAAACACTGGGCGTTGAAGAAGACCTGCCAATCGGTGGGGCCGTTGTTGACAATGTGAAAGAGTGGGTAGTCAAAACGCAGAAGTAGCAAGGGCGCCTTGAAAAGGTCGTGTCATAGCGCAGTTTCGGCTGGTAACTCCCAGGAATTCGCTCAATTGCAACCTGCCTACCAATGCAAAACATGAGAGGTGTCGCTCGCACATTCGTGATCGCACAGACTTAGATTCCTCAGTGTCGTCGATCTATCGGCCAGAATTTGCCGTGCTTGGTTCGCACCCTGTGCTGCCGGGTCAGTAGAGTATGTCCGAATGTATCGTGTGCCCAGCTCATTGCGTCTTCTGCAATACTGTTTATGCGTGGCAAGTTTTGCCACTGCCTCTAGCAGTATCTCGATCGGAGAGACCTTTGCGGCAGGCTGGGATCAAAGACCGATTGTTGAGCGCAACATCGATGTCCCTCGCGGTGGTGCTACTAGGCGACCGGCCAGCGAGTTCGACCAGAGCCTTTATCTCAATTGGCCAATCTATCGGACGCCTCAGGGACAAGGTGCGTTCAATGCGGCTATGGCAACGCTCAAGAGCTCAGCTGGACCAGCACCGTCAGCGTCCCGCTTCAAGGATTGCTTTGATCTTCATTGCAAGTTGGAATTACCCGAGTTCGACCAGGGTGGCTGGTACCCAAGTGGANGTCTCTGGGTTTCTCCAAAAGAGTATATTCTGTTCGTGAAATGGCCGCGACGTCCACCGGCTTTCGTTAAACGGCGTGGACGACGCACAATGCGATACTTCGTGTTTCACGAGTTCCACAACGGTACCGGCGACACCGATCCTTACGATACTGTTTCCTCACACAACCGTCGAATCTTTGTGCCGTTTTATCTGAGCAAGACGTTTCGGGATGCACAGGGCAGGCGCTTCGTCGTGCTGATCCAAGTCGCTCCATATGATGTACGCAGCATCCACGCATCGAACCGCAACAGTGCTGGTCCTGGCATTGAAGTCTCCAAGAACAGGTCAGATCGACTGCAGTCTTTACAGGCCAAAGCAGGCATTGTCATAGCCACAATGGTCAAACGAAGTGCACCGCAACTGCGCGTCGTCCATCATCGAGGCAGTGAAGGTCGGCCCATGTTGCGCGCCTACATTGAACGCGTGAGAACCTTGCGCACGGAGAGAAAACGAACACGCATTACATTGCCTTTCCAGGTAGCGCACCCGCGCAAGATAAGAACGGCAAAAGCCGATCTTGTTTCGCTGATTAAAGTACCACGATCGTNTCACGACAAGATGTTGGGACGCCTCTTTGTTGGTGGCAGTCACGGAATGGTGCCGCGGAAGGACCGCCCGCCGACTGTCAATCTGGTGCGTGCTCCAAGGCGGGCTCAGCGCAACCGTATGGTTAATGCGATAGCCCAGGGCAGCAACCCAGCGAGTGCAGCAACTGCTGCTCCGTTGACGAGATTTCTTCTTGCGAGTCCCGGTTTCATTCAGCTTATCGCGCCGCCAAAACGGGTTGTCCCACCAAGATAATGGTTATCATCAACTATGAGGGAAGGTCCGTCTCAAGCATGCCTCACACAAGCGTCATCAGAGTTTTGTTCTCTTCTGATCACTCATGATCTTAACTGAGGCCGTCGCGCGACAGTAATAGGGAAGACAGCGACTGNGGCAGTAGATCTAGCTGAAGTTAGTGATCGCAGCCTCGGCTCGGCGCCGGGTAGCATGCTGCGCGAAGTCCCGCCACGCTGCCGCGAACCTTTGCTCGCTTCAGTCCAAGCGGCAGCTCTGCNGCATGAATACGAAATTGTTCGCGAACGCCGAATAGCTGAGAGCGTGGACCTGACCCCATTGCAGCGAGTAGCGCGCGTGTTGCTTGCGCGATCGGAAACAGCCAAACACCAGGGATGCAATCTGCGAGCAATTTCAGACGTTCTGGATAGCGATTATATTGCCGGCTTGATTGGNGTGTCTGTTGATGATCTCACGCAGCACATACGCGTTCTTCTGGATCTGGGATATCTGGAGATTTCATCGTCGATTGGAATTGAGATTTCAGACATCGATGGTTTGCAAGCGATGTCACGATGAGTAACCGGACCTGAACGCGCTGCAACGACGAGCCGAATGGTTGGAACACCGATTTTCTTGCCATGCAGCTCCTTTTCCTGACAATCTATGGCTGCCCTACTTTGGATGCTCTTCGACGACGACCTTGTCCGGGTAGAACGCAATCAATCCAGCTAAATCCTTCGCAAAGTCGAGCGGTTGATCATAACTCCAGGCGAGATCAGCTATGACGTGGTTATTCGTTTGGAACGTATAGTAACTCGCGTCACCTTTGAGCGGACAATGCGTTCTATTCTCCTGGTGTGTAAGCTCCGTCGCCAAGTCTTGCTTGGGTAAGTAGATCACTGGGTCGTAGAGGGTCTTTCCCGCTTCCAACAGTCTGGTCGCGCGCGCAGATTCCGCCAGTTTCGTTCCGTCTGGCAGGCGGATGANAATGCGCCGCTTGATCGGTTTTAGGACCATAAAGTGGTTCGGGGCATCTGGTCTCCGAATCGCGCCTTCCATCTACAACCTCCAATAATTCTGAGTGAGCAGATCGTTCCTCGATTGATATAAGCATCGCGAACCGCTTCGGCTAGTTCTGTAGGTGCCTCGACGCATGCATTTGATACCCCAGGGGTCATGCGCGCAGGCCGTCTTTGGATCAATGGCTAGACCTCGAGACCAAGTGAGCTCTTCTTCACTATAGAATTCACGGTTATGCTACCGGCAAAATTCAAAGGGAAGTCATGATGCATATTGAACCTGTCAACGGCACTTTGAATCCGACCCACCTTGTCTTTCTGTTTGTTGCCCTCACGCGTGAGGGCAACAAACAGCTCAATCGACCTCTGCCTTGGTNGTCGTCTTTGTCTTGGCCGGCCTTGTCTGCATTGGTTTGGCCACGATTCCGGCGCGACGTTTATCCTTTAGGCGGTAGCTTTCGC
>NZGY01000088.1 GCA_002689605.1 Filomicrobium sp. | reverse complement strand
TTTCGTCAACGGCACCAAACCATCAAACCAAGATCAAGCCGCCGCATGAAGAGCGCTGGGACACCAGATTTGACAATAGCTCCTGCACGCTTGAAGCTATCATCCAAGTGGGGATATCGTCCAAGGGCATTAACAACTATGTCTAGGACGTGGTTGAACCGTGTGATTTTACGTGCCTCGTCGTGTGTCCCTCTTACGTTCTCATCAATATAAAAATCGAGAGCTTCAGAAAACGTAGGCCTGCTAGGAACTCCGTTGATTAGTTGGAGAAGCCTAATTGTAAGAGGGTCCTCGATGATCGGATGTCCAGTTTCCTCATCAATCGGGAGACCCATTGTAAGTCGTTCCGATGTCACTTCACGATGAAGGCTCTCTTCTTCACTATCCTGAAGACCAAATCCCTCAGTTAGACTGAACCCAATCTCTCTAAGCTGACGTTTAGCTTCCCTATCAATCTCAGAGGGACTATTCAGAGGCACGCTATAGACGCCAAAGGTCCCTGCAGGAACACCTGAAGAGCCTCCTAAGGTAGCACCTAGAGAGGTTTCTGGGGGTAGATTGGTGGTTCCTTTAAGGTCACTCAGAGAGGCTAGATAAGGTCGCTTCTTGGTCTTCTTGGTGGGCTTCTTAGGTTTGAGCATGTTGATGACACGATCAAACTCAGCATGAACTAATTGGTAGTTAGCCAATGCCTCTTTGTATGTCTTACCCAGAGTTTTCGTGAATTCTTTTTTGCCTACAACTTCTTGTAGGTCTCTAGGCACACGTCATCGGTAACCGAATACGCGTCTGCGCTTCTCTACGTGTTTCAATTGAATAGCCATAGTGGCCTCCGCTTCAAAATTGTGGGGAATCTTGGAAGCAGAAGAACCAGTTAAATCAGTGTATTACTTGTTTTTTCTAGTGGATTTGCATGTCGTATGGCGCCCTCGTCAGGACTCGAACCTGAAACCCCCGGCTTCGAAGGCCGGTGCTCTATCCAGTTGAGCTACGAAGGCGTGATGGTATCTTAGCGCTGATGTTCGAAACTTTAAAGGCAGAACATCGCTGTCTCCATAAATCTTTCATAGACTACGCAATTACATGCGCAAATCCCAGAATATCGGACCCTTGATGGTCGGAGCAATGTGTACTGTTGACAGCTACAGGCCCGCATGTCGACATCGGCTCGAAGTTGCACTGGTTTTTCTGCCATCTGGAGGATTGTTAGATCCATGCCGTTCGAACCTGCTGCCGAGGTCTTGAAACCATATACCGTGCTTGATCTGACACGTGTGAGATCGGGGCCGACATGTGTGCGACAGCTAGCTGATTGGGGCGCCAATGTCATCAAGATTGAACTGCCAACGACTGATGACAAAGGGCAGCTCGGTGGTCCGCGGGCAGGGTCGGATTTTCAAAACCTCCATCGCAACAAACGGGCGATGACACTCAATCTCAAATCTGCCGATGGCGTTGAGATCTTCAAGCGCCTTGCAACCAAGGCTGATGTGATCGTCGAAAACTACCGCCCCGACGTCAAAAAGCGTCTTGGTATCGACTATGAATCTCTGAAGCCGCACAACAAGGGATTGGTCTATGCATCGATCTCCGGCTTCGGGCAGGATGGACCATATGCCGGTCGACCAGGTTTCGACCAGATCGCGCAAGGGATGGGTGGTCTTATGTCGATCACTGGTAAGCCAGGTGAAGGCCCGATGCGCGTCGGTATTCCTATTGCGGACCTCACAGCTGGTATCTTCTGTGCGCAAGGAATTCTGCTGGCATTACTTGAGCGAGAGCGCTCGGGTGAGGGGCAATGGGTGCAAACCTCATTGCTTCAGGCGCAGACTTTTATGTTGGATTTCCAGGCGTCGCGTTGGTTGATGGACGGCGAAGTTGCTCAACAGGCCGGTAACGATCATCCGACCAGTATCCCAACAGGCGTGTTCGAAACCAAAGACGGATACATCAACATCGCGAGCGCTGGGCAGGCGATCTATGCGCGCCTCGTCGATGTGCTAGGTGATAATGAGATGATGCATGAAGATTATGCGGATGGTCCAAGCCGATCGGAGAACCGCAAGGCACTTAATGCACTGATCAACAAACATACGCGAACAAAGAAATCTGAAGAGTGGATCGAGTCGCTCAATAAAGCCGGTATCCCCTGCGGTAAGATCAACAGTATTGATCAGGTTTTTGCGTCGCCGCAAATCAAGCATCTTGGCATGGCGAAAGACGTTGTCTCGCAGGAACGCGGCGCGACGCAGCTTGTCGGTCAGCCAATGACGCTTAGCCGAACGGACAGCGCCATCAAGCATCCGCCTCCTACCATGAGCCAGCATACCGATGAGGTTCTGGCTGAGATGGGTTACAGCTCAGACGAAATCAAATCGTTCAAAGACAACGGTGTCGTTTAGAGACACGTTTGAAGACCAAAAAGCCAAAACACGGATAACCGTCATAGCAGAATACTAGAAGGCTCGGCCAAGACTAGACCTACGGTACGAGTGAGGGAGAATAGCAATGAGTGAAGAGAAGTTGATCGGCCGTATCGACGACGGGGTTGCCTATATCACATTCAACAATCCGGAGAAGCGGAACGCAGTTTCTCTCGACATGTGGATTAAGTTTGGAGAGCTTCTTGATGCCTATCGTGAAGACGATGGCGTCCGCGCGCTGGTGATCAATGGCGCTGGTGGCAAAGCCTTTGTGTCTGGTGCCGACATCTCCAAGTTCGAGAGTGAGCGCGCAACTAAGGAAGCCGTTGCAAAGTACAATGCAACGTCGGGCAAGTCGTATGAGCGCTTAATCAACTTTCCTAAGCCGACCATTGCAAAGATCAATGGTTACTGCATCGGTGGTGGTATGAATTTGGCTGTGGCCTGCGACCTGAGGTTCTGCGAGGAAGGGGCACGATTCGCTATCCCGGCTGCCAAGCTTGGTCTCGGTTATGGTTACTATGGCGTTGCGCGCTTGTCGCGATTGGTCGGTATCTCGCGTGCAATGGAAATGTTCTATACGGCACGCCAGTTTCCGGCGCAGGAAGCCTACGAGATGGGATTGATTAATCGCGTCGTGCCCCTGGATGAACTTGATAGTGTGGTTGATGAGACCACTTCGATGATCCGATCCAATGCTCCGATGACGATTGCCGCGATCAAAGCGTCGGCAATTGAGATTGGGCGCTCGCCTGATCAGCCGGATCATGCGCGGCTGGATGCAATGGTTCTGGCTTGCTTTGAAAGTGAAGACTACATCGAGGGTCGACGCGCGTTTATGGAAAAGCGCAAGCCGCAATTCAAAGGACGTTAGTCCTGGCAGGTTTGCGTTGCAAAGATGGAATGACTCTCAGGAGAGCTGATGGTGGAAACTTCCGACATTGATCTATCGGTTCGTGCAATCTATCCGTTTTGGTCGCGCGAGAAAATCCGGTTTGGCGATGTCGATCGGCAAAACCATGTAAACAACCTTGTTATATGCGAGTATATCGAATGCTCGCGGGTTGAGATGCGTGATCGGTGTTTTCCTAAGTTTGCGGAAGACAAGTCGTTGATGTGGCTGATCGCGCATTTCGAAGTCTCGTTCCAGGCAGCTCTGCGCTATCCCGGCGAAGTCGATGTTTGCTGTTGTGTGACGAGACTTGGCACCAAGTCCTATGTACTCGGCCATGCGGTTTTTCGGGATACAACCTGCATTGCAACTGCCAAGACAACAACTGTGTTTTGCAATAGCGCAACCTACAAAAGTCAGGCCATTCCTGATGAGCTACGAGGACATCTTGAAGATTTGATGCCCCGCGTGAGTTAGATCTCCCGCCAGCGGCATTGCCAAAACTAAAGATTGAGGAACACGAAAAGAAATGTCTGTCGATTTGCAAAGTAGTTTTCTGACGCTGCATGAGTTCATCAAGGCGGCCAAGATGCAGCTCAAGCCAGACATTTGGGACTATCTGACGGGTGGTACGGAGACAGAAACCACATTGCGACGCAATCGCATGGCACTTGATCAGATAGCGCTGCGCCCGCGAATTCTGAAGGACGTTGCGAACATTGATCCGGATGCAACTGTGCTTGGCAAGAAGGTGCGATTGCCGGTTGTTCTGGCGCCGATTGGTGGCCTTGTCGAGTTCGATGGCAACGCTGGTGTCACTGTTGCGCAAGGGGCTGACGAGTTCGGTGTCGCAATGACACTTAGTTCCGTCAATCAGGTGCCGCCGCTTGAGGACGTCCGTGCGGCTGGCAAGGCACCACAGATCTTTCAGTTATACGTGCGCGGTGATGATGGGTTCGTCGACGAGTATGCGTCACGGGCCATAGAGAGTGGCTACGATGCCTTTTGCATAACGGTCGATACAGCTGTTTACAGCCGTCGAGAACGAGATATTGCCAGACGCTTCCAGAAGCCATGGCGCAAGTCAGCAACGGGCACCGAGTATCAGGCGGCGTTTAGCTGGAAGAACGTTGAGCGGTTCAAGGCCAAGCACAAAATCCCTCTCATGCTGAAGGGGATAGCAACAGCTGAGGATACGCGTATCGCGGTCGAGCATGGTGTCGATTACGTCTGGGTGTCAAACCACGGCGGGCGTCAACTTGATCATGGCCGCGGGTCTATGGATGTCCTTGATGAATGCATGGAAGCAGCCGGCGGCAAAGCGCGCTTTATTGTCGATGGGGGGTTCTGTCGCGGCACTGACATTGTGAAAGCAATGGCGATGGGTGTTGAAGCAATCGCCATGGGCCGGCTCTATTGCTATGCAATGGCTGCAGCCGGGGCTCCGGGTATCGTACGCATGCTCGAAATTCTTGAAGATGAAACGAAGAGCGCCATGGGGCTCACGGGCGTAACGTCTTGGGATCAATTGGACAAGAGCTATCTGCATTTTGGTGCGCCGGCCGTTTGTGAACCGCATGTCCATAGTGCTTATCCATTGCTCGGTCTTGATGATCCCGGTTATGGGGGGCGATGATCAACGGTTATTCACTGTTGGGGGATTGCTAGCCTTATAAAGTCAGCTTGCTCACTGAAAACCTCGCCTCAGATATGGTTTGGTTGGCTGAGTGGGGTTTTCTGCGTGGATCGAATGTAAGGATGAGCGCATTCTGTTCGATACCGGTTTTTCAGATCTGAATCTGAAGAATGCGGAGCATGCGGGCATCGATCTCAATCGTGTAGATATCATCGCGCTCTNGCATTTCCACTGCGATCATGCGCGCGGTCTTCTGTTGCATCCCTTTGACAGTAAAGTGCGGCTTGCGCCCCATCCGCGTGACCTGTCGGCTGCACAGCATTGATTTCGATATTCAACCGCGCTTTCAGCACGAGTTTGGTGGACCACGACCGGGGGCAGGGTCCTTGATCGAAACAGACGATTAGTGCCGGTTCAGATGTGGGCAACGGCTTTCGGACTTGCTTCTAGTTCGCCGCGCTCGATGCGTTGAACAACATCNACGATGCCCGCATTGACCGNTGCCNTCAGACCGAGTTCGGCAGCCTTTTCGACAACCAATCCGTTTAGATAACCGATCTCAGTTCTTCGGCCTTTCGCCATATCCTGCCCCATTGACGGGCGCTGTCTGTCGCTACGGGTTGATGCGCTCTTTGACAGGACATCCTCACAGTGCTGCCTTGCTTCATTGCTGCCTGAAACCGCGGCAACGATGTCATCTGGTTCCATGCCGTAGACCTTGCCCAGAACATAGCCGTGAGCGCGTCCAATATTGATGGTTTCAGCNGCAAGCCTCAAGGCCAGATCGCGCGTNACTGGGTCTGCGTCATTGGCATTGCCGCCGCGGCCGGTTGCNGCTGACACGGGATTACGCATGCAGTTGATGACGAGCTTGGACCAGCGCTCACCCCAAAGATTGTCGGTGACCATAGAGCTGTCGATATTCGAAAGAATGTCAGCGATGTGCTGGATGCGCGGCGTGATCCGGCCATGAGGCTCGCCGACGCGAAATATCGTGTGTTCCTTGCCGCCGAGGGCGACGTTGCGCCGAATTTTGCCAGGCTCTGTCAGCTCCACGGCAATCTTACTGGCAATGCAGCCAACCGTTCGTCCCCAACCGACGACACTTGCAACACGCTCTTCGTTAATGCCGTTCTGCAACGAGACGACAAATCCACCCGGGGCCAAGTATGGTTCGATGAGATGTGTTGCCCAGATCGTGTCGTATGACTTGGTGGCGACAAAGGCGACATCAAAGTTCCNGAACTTTCGCGCCATGTCGTGTACATCCGACAGATGTACAGCTGTTACTTTTGACGTNAAGTTTTCAGGTTCGGTCATGCCGCTAAGAGCAAGCCCGTCCTTGCGGATGGCTTCAACGTGATCCGGCCACATATCGATCATGGTCAGATCATGCCCGTCGCGCGCGAGGTACCCGGAAACGTAGCCACCCAGGGCGCCGCCGCAAACAACGGCTAGTCTCTTCGACATGTGTCTTTCGTCCTTGCTATCAAGCAACCTGAGCCTGGATTGGTTCGTCGCCGGCAATTGTTATGCGATGCATGCGGCGACGCTTGCCGGCATAATCACCGAGGGCTCTGTGTTGGGTGCAGCGGTTATCCCAGATCGCCATTGAGCCTGGCTCCCATCGGAAGCGGCAGGTCATTTCAGGCTGCACGGAGTGTTGCAGGAGATAGTCCAGAATTGGTTTGGC
This sequence comes from Filomicrobium sp., assembly GCA_002689605.1. Lineage (GTDB taxonomy): Bacteria > Pseudomonadota > Alphaproteobacteria > Rhizobiales > Hyphomicrobiaceae > Tectiglobus. The sequence continues at coordinate 3,831 of NZGY01000088.1, read as the reverse complement.
CTCGNGTTCCTTGAAGCCGTGCAGTGTTTTGCAGTGCGACCCAACATANAGCGCTGTCTTGCCGGTTTCAGGGTGCTTCCGGAAAACTGGATGTGCTGCGTCCGTGATGAGATCCTCCGGCGGTGTTTGCACCTTCGCATCCATCTGGGCGTTGCNGACCTGTCGCCCTTCGCGATTGCGGGAGTCACTGTTTTGCTTTCGTGCACCGACATTCCACGTCTTGACGTCGGACAGGATCTGCNTCATCGGCTCTGACAGTTGATCATAGGCGATGTACATGTTGGCAAACATCGTATCGCCGCCCGCGTCAGGTGTTTCCCGGGCATAAAGAATTGTTGCCTTCGCAGGCTTGGGGTTGAACATCTGGTCGGAATGCCAAACAGAACCGAAAGTGAAGGTGTCATCCTCTTCCTTGATGATCTCAAGGATCTCAGGATGCTCATCCATGCTTTTCATGAAAGGATGCAAGTGAATGTCGCCAAAGCGCTTGGCAAATACGACCTGTTCTTCCGGTGTGATGTCCTGGTCGCGTAGAAAAACGACAAGGTGATCTAACCAGGCCTGGTACAGTTCGGCAAAGGTTTGATCATCGAGGTTTTTGAGATCAACTCCCTCGACTTCTGCACCCAGTGCGCCGGCCATTGGTTTAACAGTGATGCGNTCGTACTTACCCATTGATANCCNCCTTNAGACGTTCAACGGCTCGATCGTTTGTTTACNAAACTCAACCATGCAGAAGCGACGCTGTCAGTATGGGCAGGCGCTTCTGATTGTAGGTATCGCATTGATGATCGCTGTTAGCGGGCGTTGTGCGAAACGATCACATCACGGTTCAAGGAAGTCCTTGGTCCACTTTGCGTAGTCATCGCCACGCATGGCAATCGATGTCAGCTCTTTTGAGGGCAAACCCTGGACATCCTTCGGCTTCGTCCCCTCAAGCATTGACTTGTGTGTGTTGTAGATTGCCTGGATTGCAGCTTGGATTGGAAGGTGGCCTTGCAGGCACACGCGGGCTCCACGCGCCGTCAGGTAANCGATGTCATCCAATTCAGGGGTGGTGCCGCCCATAATAATCGGCAGTTTTGCGACTTCTGAAACGGCGTCAAATTCAGCCCGTGTCTTAACGCCAACCAGGAAGATCGCATCGACGCCGGTCTNCTGATAAGCCTGNACTCTCGCGATTGCATCCTCGACGCCGGAAATAGCTACAGCACTTGTCCTGGCCGCGATTACAAGTTCAGGGTCCTTGCGCGCAGCGACAGCTGCCCGCATCTTGCCGAGGCCTTCCTCAAGTGACAGGATCTCTGCCTTGCCGTTTGACCCGAAGGTTGCCGGTAGGTTTGTGTCTTCTATCGATAGGCCTGCCACGCCGGCCGTGTTGAGCTCCTCCACAGTGCGCATAACGTTAAGCGCGTTACCATAGCCGTGATCAGCATCAACCATCATNGGCAGCTCGCATGCCCGATTGATACGCAGGCATTGCTCGGCGAATTCTGTCAGCGTCAAAACCATAATGTCGGGGGAGCCGATTGCAGCTAACGCAGCGGATGAGCCACCGAGCATGCCAAGTTCATAGCCAACATGCTGAGCAATGCGTCCTGAGATGGCATCATGCACCGAGCCCGGGTGGATGCATTTGTTGCCGTTCAGAATCGCACGGAATTTGTTTCGGCGCTCGGACCATTGAGACATGATGCTTCCTTCCCGTTCTTGTCGTGTTCGTTGGTTGAATTAATGCCACGTTCCCGTCGACTCGCCAATTGGCGGCGACGATCACGCCCATGTCAGATAGATTGAAGGGCGTTCTTCCCAAATAGCAGCAATTTAGCGCCGAAATGGATATCGTGTTCGCGAACGCCGGTCAGGAAATCTCAACGCGGCCATTCCAGCTTGTCACAGGNCGTGTTTGGCGTGGAACTGCCTTCGGTGGCGTACGGGGCCGAAGCGAATTGCCGGGCATGGTCGACGAGTGGCTGCGCGGAGATTTTGGTGTTGACCCTTACATCACTCACAACATGACACATGACCAGATCGATACCGCATTTGATTTACTCAAAGCCGGCAAGTCTATTCGCTCAGTCGTGCATTTCCGGCCNAGCGATACGATGACAGTCAACACGCTGCCGGGAGAGATTGTTCAAGCGTATGCCAATTGCCGTTTAATTAAGCGNAGCAATAGAGCAGCAAGCATTTGATTTGATGGTTGCAAATAGTTGAGGNGCTGCCGANTTAACCTCGGCAGCACCTATTTGGTTTTCGTTTGTGAGAAGCCCTAGGTCTTCTTGGGGACTTCCTGCATCACCATTGGCGCAGGATAGTGCCGGAAGCCTTCACCATGTTTGGCAATGTTGCCTATTCCCGGCCAGGGGAAGTGGTAGGCGATCATTGGCATCCTTTGGGTCGCCAGCATATCGAGCACTTTGTAGCGCGTTTTTGCAGACTGCTTTGGATCAGTGTCGTAGGCGAACTCCATCAGCGGTTTTTCAAGTAGTAGGACCTGATGGTGGGTGGTGTCGCCAATCGCAAGCATACTCTTACCATCGGAAGTCAGCACAAAAATGGTGTGCCCGAGCGTATGACCCGGAGCTGCCATCGCTTGGATGCCAGGCAGAAACTCTTCGCCGTCCTTCACGAATACAATTCGGTCCCGGTTTGGAAGCAGGTTCTTGCGCGCTCCCTCGACAAACACCTTCATGTAGGCCGGATCTGTCATCGACAGCTTCGCTTCATCAGTCCAAAAATCGAAGTCTGTTTGTGATATGTAGATTTGCGCATTGGGGAAATTGCGTTCACCACTATCTGACATGATCCCCCAAACATGATCGCAGTGTCCATGCGTGCAGACTATCGCATCAATTGCAGCGGGATCGATGCCGGCAACTTTGAGGTTCTCCATCATCTTGCCCGTTGTGGGACCGAACATGGTGGACTGCCCCATGCCAGTATCGAACAGAACAAGCTTCTGGCCGGTATTCAAAACCAGAATGTTCTGCTCCAGAATCACATTAGATGGATCCAGAAAATTGGACGTCAGCATCTTGCCAACTTCTTCTTTCGAGATCCCTAGAAAGATCGACGAAGGATCACCCGCCGGCAGCACACCATCCGATATGACTGTGCCCTGCATCGAACCATGCTTGAAGCGATAGAAGTAGGGTGCCTGGTCAGTTGCCATNGGCGCTTTGGCAAGTGCAGATCCAGCTTGCAAGCCTACAGTTGCCGCACCTGCTAGTGCAGCTGTTCCCAATAAGGCGTTCCGCCTCGTCAGCGTAAGATCATGCATCAACTTTCCTCCTGACATTATTGGGAGCCGTATCGGTGAAACACCGGTTCCTTCAAAGTCCGATACCCTGCGAAAACCGACTAGTTNGCCTTCGGCCCAGGTTGGTCGACCAAACATAGAANNCTNGACAATTGAACCTAAGCATGCCCTNGACGNGAAGCAACGAAAATGTGNTGTTATTTCACACCATTCCGTCTACTAGGGTCAAGCAATGCGCACCCGACGCGAAACCGTCGAGCATCCGTTCGGGACGATTAAAGCCCGCATGGGTGCGACGCACTTCCTGATGAAGCGCTTGCACAACGTGAAGACAGAGATGTCGCTTGCGGTACTNGCCNACAATCTTACCCGTGTCATGAACATCATCGGCATCAGGTCGCTCATAGCCGCGGTTCGGGATTTTTTGGAGACCGTATTGGCCGTCATGACGGGTAGACTGCTGACAGTGGCTTCTCAGGCTCTGTCAGCCGTTTGCAGCGCGGAACGACGGTCAAATCAAAACAGAATGTACTCAACCACCTGTGTCGCATGATCAAACCGAGTTTTGA